>NZ_CP015125.1:1612500-1805000 GCF_001653755.1 Dokdonia donghaensis DSW-1
AAAATATCGCCGTTTTAATGGGTGGCTACAGTAGCGAGTATGAAATATCGCTTAACAGTGGTGCCACTGTAGTTGCTTCTTTAGATAAAGAAAAATACCAAGTATATGCCGTGCACATCCTTACCGAGGGATGGTTTTGTGTGATAGATGGCGAGCGATTTACGATAGATAGAGGTGACTTTAGCTTTAAGGACGCTTCCGCGAAAAAGGTAACCTTTGACGCCTGTTACAATACCATACACGGAACGCCGGGCGAGGACGGAAAACTACAAGCCTACTTAGAATTGCTAGGAATCCCACAGACAAGTTGTGGTTTTTATGAGAGTGCAATGACGTTTAATAAGCGTGACACACTAAGCGTATTGAGTTCATATGGTGTGCCAATGGCGCAATCTGTATACGTAAATAAGGGCGATGAGATTGATATGTCTTTTAAAAACCTGCTAGCTATAAAAGTGGGCTACCCTTGTTTTGTGAAGCCTAACCGCGCAGGTTCTAGTTATGGAGTGAGTAAGGTGTACAAAGAAGGTGATCTTATTGCGGCGCTTGATAATGCGTTTAAGGAAGATAACCAGGTTTTGATTGAGTCATTTTTAAGCGGGACAGAAGTATCTGTAGGGGTGTATGATTTTGGCAATGGGGCGGAGGTGCTTCCAGTTTGTGAGATTGTACCAGATGGAGATTTTTTTAGTCTAGAAGCAAAGTACTCTGGAAAATCACAAGAGATTGTGCCAGCAAGACTAGATGAGCGTGAGACGGCAGATGTGCAGGGACTTACAAAGGGTATTTATGAATTGCTGGGTCTTAAGGGGATTTGCCGCATAGATTTTATCTTTCACGAGGGGAAGCCACATTTTGTAGAGGTAAATACAAACCCTGGTCTCTCAAAGGAAAGCATCATACCTAGAGAGTTTAAAGCAGCAGGATTATTACTTACAGAAGTTTTTGGTGAAGCTATAGAAGTAGCAATTAGAAATAACAGTTAAATTTACAGAGATAGTATCCTTGAGATTTTCGCTTTTTCGGGAATCACATTAAGATTAAGATTATGAAAAGAAAGGCAGTATTTCCGGGGAGTTTTGATCCCATTACACTTGGGCATTACGATATAATAGAACGAGGTCTTACCCTCTTTGACGAGATAATACTTGCTATAGGTGTCAACTCAGATAAAAAATATATGTTTTCTCTAGAGCAGCGCAAGCAGTTTCTAGAAGATACGTTTAAAGATGAGCCACGCATTAAAGTAATGACCTATAAAGGTCTTACTATAGATTTTTGTAAGGAGCAAGAAAGCGAGTTCATTTTAAGAGGACTGCGTAATCCTGGAGATTTTGAGTTTGAAAAGGCAATCGCCCATACTAACAGAAAATTATCTGGTATCGAGACCGTATTCTTACTTACGAGTTCTGGTAAGAGCTATATATCTTCTTCCATAGTACGTGATGTAATACGTAACGGTGGTGACTGTTCTGGTCTGGTGCCAGATGTGGTAGAGCCTTGTGCAAATAAGATCTGGAAAGAGATACAAGCAAAAAGAAAATAAGAGTTCAAAACCTTCATCCATAAAAAAGCCGCCCACTGGGCGGCTTTTACCATTTATATATAACCTGTAACCTAATTACTTTTTATTCTGCTGTTCTTTGATGGTCTTTTTATCGATATCAAAGTCGTTTGTAGTTTGATTTATATTTCCCGTTGGATTGGTCGGGTTAGTTTGCTCTACTTTTCTTTCAAATTTACGTTCCATAATCTTTTTCATTTTTAAGTTGATATAAAGATAAAAATCACGGTTGTTAATTCGTCTTAAAGGCTTGTTAGTCTTAGGTTAAAGTGTTGATTATCTTATGGTTTCTACAAAGCTAGCAACGCTGTTTGCTCCATTCTTAGTAATATGCTTTATAAAAGCACTTCCTATAATGGCTCCTTTTTGATGGGTAGTGGCTGCCTTAAAAGTTTCCTCATTACTTATCCCAAAACCAACAATCTGCGGATTGTTAAGATTCATAGCTGCAATACGTTTAAAGTAATCTTCTGTGCTGTTGCCAAAACCGCTCGTAGCGCCCGTCGTACTTGCACTACTCACCATATAGATAAACCCATCACTCGCGGCATCTATCTGTTGTATACGCGCGTCACTAGTTTGTGGTGTGATAAGGAAGACATTAATAAGTCCGTACTTTTCAAAAATCTCTTTATACTCAGCTTCATATTCGGCAAGTGGTAAGTCTGGCATAATAATACCATCTATCCCTATTTGTTGACAACGCTTACAGAATTTTTCAACCCCATATTGTAGCATCGGGTTAAAGTATCCCATCACAATAAGCGGGATATGTATGGTCTCACGAATACCGTCTAACTGGCTAAACAGCTTTTCGGTAGTCATCCCATTGTGAAGTGCAGCAGTACTTGACTCTTGGATAGTAGGCCCATCTGCCAGCGGATCTGAAAATGGTAATCCTATCTCCACCATATCTACACCGCTTTCTTGAAGCTGCGTTAAGATAGAAACAGTATCATCTATGGCTGGATATCCAGCAGTGAAGTATAAGCTTAGTAGCTTTTTATCTTCTTGTAATTTTTCTTTTATTCTATTCATCTGAATAAATATTTTGTCATTCCCGCGTAGGCGGGAATCTTAATTTGTATTTGTAATTTTCTGCGTAGGCAGGAATCTTATCTTTTACTGAGCTTACCTATTCATAGGAATGTCATTTTCTATATTAGATTTTGATATTACGCTTTCGCGAAAGCGATGTCACAACATCCAGTATAAATCTTCCCATTTAGGATTCATATCATTAATCAAATTCTCTTTCCACTCACGATTCCATTTTTTGATTTGTTTTTCTCTTTTGATAGCGTTTTCAACATATTGAGTAACTTCAAACCAAACTAATTTTTCGGTATTGTACTTACCTGAAAAGCCTTTAGAACTTTTTGATTTATATTGGTTAATTCTTCTCTTTAGATTGTCTGTAAATCCAAGATATAAAACAGTATTGTTCTTGTTTGTTATTATGTATGTGTAAAACTGGTTTGGCTCCATTTTGTATGGGATTTCCACCTTCGTGGAAATGACAAAGGTTTCAGCTATAGCTCAAAATATTCTATAAACGTATTCAAATCCTTATCACCTCGTCCCGAAAGATTGATTACCACGATATCATCTTTTTTGAATTTTCTAGTCTCAAAAATGGCAAGAGCGTGACTTGTCTCAATCGCAGGGATAATACCTTCTAGTTTACTTAATTCTAGTCCAGCCGTCATCGCATCCTCATCCGTCACAGAGATAAATTCCCCACGCCCAGAGCGGAAGAGGTTTGCGTGCATAGGCCCTACTCCTGGGTAGTCAAGACCCGCAGAGATAGAGTAAGGCTCTGTAATCTGCCCGTCGTCTGTTTGCATTAATAAGGTCTTACTTCCGTGTATAATTCCCTCACGTCCCAGTGCAGATGTTGCAGCACTCTCACCAGTATTTACTCCTTTGCCAGCAGCCTCTACAGCGATAATGCCCACTTCTGGTTCATCAAGATAATGGTAATATAATCCAGCGGCATTACTACCACCACCCACACAGGCTACTACATAATCTGGATTTTCTTTCCCTTCTTTTTCTAGCAACTGCTTCTTAGTCTCCTCAGAAATCACCGACTGAAAACGAGCCACCATATCTGGATAAGGGTGTGGTCCCACCACAGAACCTATAATGTAATGTGTGTCTACTGGGTTATTAATCCAGTCACGTATCGCTTCGTTAGTCGCATCTTTTAAGGTTCTACTTCCAGACATTGCTGGACGTACGGTTGCTCCTAGCATTTTCATACGAGCCACGTTAGGCGCTTGGCGCTCAATATCTACAGCACCCATATATACGATACATTCTAGTCCCATAAGTGCACACACCGTTGCTGTAGCAACACCGTGCTGTCCCGCGCCAGTCTCTGCGATAATGCGGTTCTTACCTAGTCGCTTAGCCATAAGAATCTGGCCTATGGTATTATTTACTTTATGAGCTCCGGTATGACAGAGATCTTCCCTTTTGAGATATACCTTTGTGCCATACTTCTCGCTAAAGCGTTTTGCATAATAAAGCGGTGTAGGACGACCTACATAATCTTTTAAGAGTTGTTTAAACTCCTCTTGAAAAGAAGACTCCTGCATAATTTGCACATACTGAGAGCGCAGTTCTTCTACGTTAGGATAGAGCATCTCTGGAATAAATGCTCCGCCAAAATCTCCGTAGTACCCTCTCTCGTCTGCTTGGTAACTGGTGTTATTTTCTAGTATCATAGCTGCAATACTTTTTTAAATTCGGTTAATTTTTCAATATTTTTTAAACCTGGCTTATCCTCAAACTTGCTATTTACGTCTAGTGCGATAATAGGCAAATCTGTTGCCAGTATTTCTTTTACTTTTTCTACTTCTTCCAGCCCTATGCCGCCACTTAAAACGATAGGGGTTTGAGATGTGTAATTTTTTAATACACTCCAGTCAAAGGTGTAGCCGTTGCCTCCTTTTTCTTTTCCCTTTGTGTCAAAAAGGAAAGCGTCTACAAGGCCCTCGTAAGGTGTGAGCTGCTCAAAGTCAAAACTGTCTTTGATTCCAAAAACTTTCCAAATCTTGAGGTCTCGACTGCACTCGACCAGACAAGCTTGAAGTTCTTTTATGTATTCAGGGGATTCGCTACCGTGTAACTGGATTACGTTGAGGTTGTGCTGTGTTATTTTCGCTTTCGCGAAAGCAATATCAGCATCTACAAAAACCCCTACGCGGTCAATTCCCTCCGGTAATTCTGGAATCGCTAGGTTGCCAAAATCTCGTTTGCTCTTCTCATAAAATATAAATCCAAGATAATCTGGCTGCAATGCAGCGACCTCTTGTGTGTTATATTTCATACCGCATATTTTGATTTTCATTTTGTGTCTTTCTCTATGAGATTATCTAATATTCCTTTTGCTTGCGGAGTAAGAAACTCTCTAGTGAGAGCAACTTCCTTAGAGCCTTGAGCGAGTATGTAATCTCCCGCAAAATATTTTTTCTTAGTCAGTTTTGAAAAAGCAAGCTCTTTCTTTCCGATACCTAAAAAACCTCTAATAATGATACTTGACTGAGTTATTTGGAGCCATCCCTGACGTTTTAATATTGCATAAACTATGAGATGTAAAATTCCCCAAACAAAAAACCAGTCAAGAACACCATAATCACCTTCTATGATAACGGTTATAAGTCCGAGTATGGTGTAAGCTATACCAGTCCAAAGGTAGTAGCGTAGCTGCTTGTTAGAGTAAGGAACGTTTATCATTAATCTAGTTGTTTTATGAAAGTAGCGGCACTTTCACCTGGGTTATCTGTTTTCATAAAATTTTCACCTATAAGGAAACCTTGAAAACCGTGTGGCTTTAATTCCTTGATCGCCTCTACAGAACTGATACCACTTTCTGACACTTTTACAAACTCATCTGGAATTTGCTTGATGAGTTCTTTGCTAGTCTCTAGGCTTACTTCAAAGGTCTTTAGGTTTCGGTTGTTGATGCCTAGCATATCTACAGATGGCATAATAGACTTCTGTAATTCTTCCTCATTATGAGACTCACAAAGCACATCGAGATTAAGACTTTTTGCAAAGGTTGAAAACTGCTCTATTTGCTTTCGCGAAAGCGTAGCTGCAATAAGTAATATCGCATCTGCACCGTAGGCTTTGGCTTCAAGAATCTGGTATTCATCTACTATAAACTCCTTACGTAATAGCGGAAACTGTGCTGCTGCTCTAGCAAGTAATAAGTCGTCCAGCGAGCCGCCAAAATATTTTCCATCTGTAAGTACAGACATCCCGCTCACGCCCGCCTGCTCATAACCGCTTGCGACATCTTGCACGCTCAGGCTGTTGTTTATAACAGACTTACTAGGAGACCTTCTTTTATACTCTGCGATAATCCCAGAGCCTGAGCTTACTGCTTTTGCAAGTGATATGGTAGCTCTCTCAAAAAGCACAGATTGCTCTAGCTGGCTCACGGGGATAAGACTTTTTCTCAACGCTACTTCCTTGATTTTATCTGCTGTAATTTTATCTAGTATGGTCATCTTAGTTGCTTAGGGCTTGAAGTTGTTTGAGTTTTTGTGCGGCTTTACCAGAGAGTAAGCTCTCTTTTGCTTGTTCAAAACCTTGTAAAGGTGTTAGACCTTTTACAGTCGCAATAGCCATCCCAGCGTTTGCACACACCACATTGTTTTGTGCCTGGGTGCCTTTACCAGAAATTACATTTGTAAATATTTGCGCCGAAGACTCAACAGAGTCACCACCATAAATATCTTGTTGAGCGTGTGCATTTACACCAAAATCTCTAGGTGTGAGCATAAGCTCTGTCTCATTTGTAATAGCCTTTGTAGCTCCTGTAAGTGATATCTCATCATAACCGTCTAATGCGTGCAGTATGGTAAAGTTTTTATCTCCTTTTTGATATAAATATCCATACATTCTTGCGAGTTCTAGGTTAAAAACTCCCACTAGCTGGTTGCTCGGGAATGCTGGGTTAACCATAGGGCCTAGCATATTAAAAAAGGTTTTTACACCTAACTCTCTACGTATAGGGCCTACGTTTTTCATAGCAGGGTGGAAGAGTGGTGCGTGTAGTACACACATCCCTACCTCATCCATAGATCGCTTCAAGAAGTCCTTATCGTTACTAAATTTTATGCCTAGATACTCCATCACATTACTACTTCCACTTACAGAGCTCACCCCATAATTACCGTGCTTAGTCACGTGCACACCAGCACCAGCTGTTACAAAGCTAGAGAGTGTTGAGATATTAAACGTGTCTTTACCATCACCACCTGTACCACAAAGATCTATGGCGTTATAATCTGAGAAGTCTACAGCAAGACAAAGATCTAGTAAGGCATCTCTAAAACCTTCTAGCTCCTCTACGGTTATACTACGCATCATATAAACGGTAAGAAAAGAAGCAATCTGACTCTGATTGTATTTACCCTCAGAGATGTTTACGAGAACCTCACGGCTTTCGGCTTTTGTGAGTTGGTCGTGGTTAATTAATCTATTAAGTATGGCTTTCATTATTTAGGCGTGTTGATGTGAACAATAATAGGGTCTGCTTTATCTTTCTTTATGTTTTGCAATCCTATTGTTGCTAGTTCTTGATCTGTTGCTAGTCTTGAACTAGCCTGGTTAAGTGCTACGTAATTGTAAACTCCCTTTGGTGTGCTTGCTATCCAGCCTTTTGTAAGTGGTGACTTTCTTACAGAGGCTGTCTCGCTCGTAAAGCGTTGCAAGAAACCTAATGCGCTTTTACGCATATCTTCTTTACTGGTTCCCCTAGGGAAAATAATATAGGTTCCGTTTGAAAAAAGTACCCAGTTAGGTCGCTTAGGACTTACACCAAGTTTTGTGTTAAAAATCAGTTTTTTATAGACATCTACATTCTCATCTTCTACTACTTCTTTAAGAGGCTCAGGTTCGGCTTCTATTACGACCACGGGTGTCGCAGGTTTTGTAGTTTCTACAGGTGTTGATTTTGTGCTCTCACAACCACCTATTAATAGAAAACAACTTGCTAGTAGAAATAATGTAAATCTCATCATATATAGTATTAACTAATCACCCAATTTTTAATCATTGTTTTTCCTTCTGGAGTAAGTACAGATTCTGGGTGAAACTGTACACCACGTATGTCCAGTTCTCTATGACGTAGTGCCATTATCTGGCCATTTTCATCTACCGCAGTAACTTCTAATGCTGGCGGAAAATCTTCTGTAGCTACCACCCACGAGTGGTAACGCCCTACGGCTATTTCTTCACCAAGGTCTTTAAAGAGTACGGTGTCTGGTTGTGTGACAGTGACCTGTGTCGCGACACCGTGAAAAACCTTATCAAGATTGATAAGCGTACCTCCGTACACTTCACCTATGGCTTGTTGCCCAAGGCAAACGCCAAGTATAGGTCTTCTTCCTCCATAAGTTTTTATTACTTGCTTGAGCAGTCCAGCTTCTTCTGGAATGCCAGGGCCTGGAGAAAGCAATATTTTATCATACTGCTCGCACTCTTCAAGCGCAAACTGGTCATTACGTTTTACGGTAACGATGCAATCTAATTCTTCTAGGTAGTGCACAAGGTTGTACACAAAGGAATCATAGTTGTCTATTACTAATATCTTTTTCATTGTTTAAATATCTTCTGCGATGTCAAGTGCTTTATTAAGCGCTCCTAATTTGTTGTAAACTTCTTGTAATTCTTTAGCGGGATCACTGCCAGATACCACTCCAGCACCTGCTTGCCAGTGTAGGGTGTGATTTTTACTTAAGAAAGAACGTATGATAATAGCGTGATTAAAATTACCGTAAAAATCCATAAAACCTATCGCTCCACCGTAGAAGGTGCGATTGCGGTTTTCATACTTCTCAAGTAGCTGCATTGCCATATGCTTAGGCGCACCACTGAGTGTTCCTGCTGGAAAGGTGTCTGCTACCACTTGTAAGGTATTGCTACCCTCGTGCATTTGTCCCGTTACCTTACTCACGAGGTGTATTACGTGTGAGAAAAACTGCACCTCGCGATAGGTGTCTACCTTTACATCGTGACCATTGCGTGATAAGTCATTACGAGCAAGATCAACGAGCATCACGTGTTCTGAGTTTTCTTTTTCGTCTTTGGCTAGTTCTTTTGCAAGTATGGCGTCTTGCTCATCATTACCGGTACGTTTAAAAGTACCTGCAATAGGGTGAATCTCTGCGAGACCGTCTTGCACAATAATCTGAGCTTCTGGTGATGAGCCAAAGATTTTATAATCTCCGTAGTCAAAATAGAATAGATACGGCGACGGGTTAACACTGCGCAAAGCTCTATATACATTAAACTCATCTCCGGTAAATTGCTGCGAGAAGCGTTTACTAGGCACAATCTGAAAAACATCACCACGCTGGCAGTGCTTTTTACAAGTTTCTACGAGTGCTTTATAATCTGCATCTGTGATGTTGCTGGTGAGTTCGTTCTTTCGGTTGAAGTTAAACTCTGCAAAGTTTTTTGATTTTAAAAGCTGCTCAATCTCATCGATATTATTGTCTCCCGTGGTGTTGTGACAAAATATATGCGCCTCATTATTAAAATGATTAATAGCGATAATATTTTGGTAAACGGCATAGTAAATATCCGGTATGTGGAGATCTCCTTCTTTTTTGGCGATTTCTATATCTTCAAAGTACTGCACAGAATCATACGATAGGTAACCAAACAAGCCATTGTTTATGAACTTGTGAGCTGTCTTTGTAGATGAGAACGCTTTCGCGAAAGCGTCTAAAACCCCCACAACATTAGTCTCTGCTGTGATTGTAATTTCCTCCTTCTTGCCATCTGGAAATTGCTGTGTGATTATACCATCGCCCACGCTTATAGAAGCAATAGGGTTGCAGCATATGTAAGAGAAGCTATTATCATTTGCGTGATAGTCACTACTCTCGAGCAGTAAACTATTAGGGAAACGATCGCGCAGCCTTAAGTATACCGATACAGGAGTGATGGTATCTGCTAGGAGTCTTTTTGAAAATGTAGTTAATTGATATTTCATTTGTTACATATTGTTTTCTCAAAATTGAGAACAAAAAAAAGCCTGTCGTAAAGACAGGCTGTATATGAATGGTACATAGGTGCGTGCTTACGACAACGATTGTTGTGTAATCCACCACCAAGTATGTACTGTATTGTTTTTCATTTATGATGTAAAGATAGGGAGCGATTTTATAATAAAAAAGCCCAATGGATAAAAAATATACACTGAGCTTTTTACGGGGGAATAATTAGGAAATTATTAGAGAGTCAAGCTCACTGCAAGCTCAAAATTATCTGAAATAGCATTGTCTTTTAAGTTGTCAAAAAACGATGCAGAGCCATAACGTACACCATATTTTGTGCGATCTACATTAAAAACGGTAGTGGCTACGCCATTCTCTATGGTCATATTAACCTTTGTAGGTAGTGTAGTTCCTTTTATAGTAAGGTCACCCACTACACTATAACCATTACCACTTTTTGCTACTTCTGTGATAACAAATGTAGCTTCGCTATGGTTTGTAGTATCAAAAAAGTCTGCAGAGTTTAAGTGTCCTTCTAGTTTTTCTTTTCCTTCGCCAGCTTTTAAGTCTGTTACCGCAATAGTAGTCATATCTACTACAAAGCTACCACCTACTAGTTGGTCACCATCCATTTCAAGTGTTCCAGATTTTAGGTTAATAGTACCTGTGTGTTGTCCTAGTACTTTTTTACCTGTCCAAGTAATAGTGCTTTCTTTTACGTTTACTGTTTTTTCTACAGGTTCTGTGCTTGCAGTGGCTCCTGTTGTAACAATAAGTGCTAAAAATGCTGTTGTGATTGTCTTTTTCATCTTTTAGTTTTTAATAATTATGTTCTTAGTTTATTGAGCAAGTTATTGAGCTGCTCTATCTCAGTATTGTCTAGTTGAGTGGTTATTTTATCTTCGGCTTGAGTCACTACTTTGTCTAACTCATTAAGTAATGACAAGCCAGCCTCTGTAATTGTAATTTCAATTTTACGACGGTTTGAGGGGCACGTACTGCGATTTACAAGCTCTTTTTTGAGTAGTTTATCTACTAGGCGTGTTGTATTACTTGCTTTTGTAACCATACGGTCATTGAGCGTAGATAGATTTGCAGGTTTTCCTTTTTGCCCACGTAATATGCGTAATACATTAAACTGCTGTAATGATATATCGTAGGGTTTGAGTGCCATTAATAAGATATCATTAGACCATTGTGCTGTATAGGCTAGGTTTATAATAAGCCTTTGAGAAGGCTTGAGACTCGTGGTTTTTATGTGTTCTTCTATTGTCATTACAATATTTGTATATACAAATGTATAATTATTTTGCAATAGAATATCTATGTTTAGATATTTTTAACGTTAAAGTACTTCTGATTTTTTCCATTATCTTAACATCCTATTACTAAAGTCTGTTAAGAGATGTTCTTAGTTCTGGGTCTCTGTATAATTTTGTATGATGCGATTTTTAATACTCTTGTTGGTTCTATGTACAATCTCTTGTAAGAAAGAGGTAGAAGAAAAGGCATATCATTATGTAGAAGGGGCAGATATAAAGATGTTTGATTATAATGAACTTGATAGTTATATAAAAAATCATCCATCTGAGACACTTGTGGTAAATTTTTGGGCTACCTGGTGTGCTCCTTGTATAAAGGAATTACCAGCTTTTGAAAAACTAGGAAATACCTATGCAGATCAAGATGTGAAAATTCTTTTAGTGAGTCTTGACTTCCCAGAACAGATGGATCATCTAAAAGCATTTGTAGCAAAAAAAGAATTGCAATCTGAGGTTGTATTTTTAGACGATGGAGATGCAAACAGATGGATACCTAAAGTAGATAAGAACTGGAGTGGGGCCTTACCAGCAACACTTATTATAGGTGATAAAAGAAAACGCTTTTATGAACAATCATTTACATATGGCTTGTTAGAAAGTGAATTGAAATATATTTTAAATTAAAAATGAAGACTTTTAAAATTTTAACGCTACTTGCCTTAGTGGTAGTCGTTTCTGCATTTGCAGCAAATGCCGTTGTAAAAAGTGCAAAGAGCGGTTACAGTATAGGTGATGATGCAACAGATTTTTATCTGCGTAATGTAGATAACAGTATGGTATCGCTTAAGGATTATGAAAATGCCAAAGGATTTATAATAATCTTTACGTGCAATACTTGTCCATTTTCTATAGCAAATGAAGACAGAATCATTGCATTAGATAAAAAGTACAAGTCATTAGGCTACCCTGTGATAGCGATTAACCCTAACGACCCACACATTAAACCTGGAGATAGTTTTAAGTCTATGCAACAACGAGCACGAGAAAAAGGATTTACATTCCCTTATTTATTTGACGATGGCCAAGAGGTATATCCAAAATATGGAGCTACAAAAACTCCTCACGTGTATGTGACTCAAAAAAAGCAAGGGAAAAATATAGTAAAATACATAGGAGCAATAGATAATAATACACGTAATGCGGGAGCAGTTACAGAACGATATGTAGAAGACGCTGTAGATGCCTTACTCGCCGGTAAAAGTGTACAAGTAACCGAAACAAAGGCTATAGGATGTTCTATAAAATCATAGTTTAAAATAACTAGATACTACATAAAAAGGTGAGCAATAGCTCACCTTTTTATGTTTACGTAGCCTATTTAAAATATGTAATATGCCTCAAGCCATATTCAGTTTAATAAAGTAAATTTGAAATATAACAAGGGTACACTACCGTACTTATAATAAAGAAGAATTATGAAAGATCTTACAATCCCAGAATGGGAAGAAAAAATCGCTCAAGATAAAGACGCCGTAATACTAGACGTGCGTACCGAAGAAGAAACAGAAAATGGTATCATAGAAGGAGCAAAGGTGATAGATATATACCAAGGCCAAGGCTTTATAGATGAGGTAGAAAAACTAGATAAAGATAAAAACTACTACGTTTATTGTCGCTCTGGAGCACGTAGTGCTCAAGCGTGTGCCCTTATGGGACAGCTAGGTTTTGAGACTACATATAACTTGCTAGGAGGCTATATGGCCTGGAGCGAAAACGACTAAAAGATGACGCGTACAGTAACTCACATTTGTAGTGCTATTGCAATAATGATGGCTTTGTCTTGTAACCAAGCGACCTCACAGCAAGCATCACCAGAAGCTTCAGTTAGTGAAGTGCAAGAGAAAAAGATGGTCATCAATCGCATTTCTTCAGATGAGCTTGAGACTGCGATGAGTGCTCAAGAAATCCAACTAGTAGATGTACGTGCCGACCGCGAGTGGGAGAGTGGCCATATTAAAGGTGCAAAGCATTTTGAGATGAACAATGTAAACTGGCAGTCACAGCTAGAGACTCTAGATAAAGATGAGCCCGTATATGTATATTGTGCAAAAGGTGGTCGTAGTGCCAGGTGTGCAAAACAGCTAGAAGAGGCTGGTTTTACTACCATTTATGACCTTAAAGGTGGTCTCGCAAGCTGGAAGGCTAGTGGCAAGACCGTAGAGTAACACATACTGATAAAAAAATATAAACCCCATCATAGTAGGATGGGGTTTTTTTCCGCTTTCGCGAAAGCGAAATCTATATCAATCTAATACACTTCATCAACATTAGTCGCTGTAAGTGTTTCTATAAAAGCCACCAGATCCTGAAGTTCTTGCTCTGATAGATTAAGATTATCAAAGGGAAGCGTTTGATGCTCAAGGTCAAACCCTAGGCCACCGCCGCCACCTTTATTATAAAAGTCCATAACCTCTTCTAGTGTACTATATACACCGTTATGCATATAGGGTCCAGTTACTGCAGCGTTACGTACCGTAGGTGTTTTAAACATCCCCTTGTGGAGCTCTTCTTTAAAACGCCAGTAGTAACCTAAGTCATCATCTAGCATTTTATTTTGTGCGGTTTCTGGTACGCCTATTACTTCGCGCTCTGTCTCTGCATAAAATGGTGGTACTGTACCATTAGTAAGTGGCATAAAGTGACAAGTTGCACAAAGGGCTTTCCCCATAAACAAGTTCATACCTCGTTGCTCACTTGATGTAAATGAACGCTCATCGCCACGCATATTTTTATCAAATTTTGAGTCAAAACTATTGAGTGTACTTACATATGACGAGATGGCTTTTATCACATCAATATTTCTTTTTGAAACACCGCCATATGCCTCATCAAAGAGTGTGATATATGTACTGTCTTCTAGTACCTCTTCTGAAAACTCGTGCACGTTTGAGTTAAACTCATCCTTGTTTGTAAAAACAGAAGATACTTGATCTATTAATGTAGGAGAGCGACCGTCTGCAAAGAAGTTTTGCTGGAAAACGGTATTTATGAGGGTAGGTGTGTTGCGCTGTAAATTTTTACCTGCGTTAGAGAGGTTTACGACCATTCCATCTGTGTAGGCCTTTGCTGGAATGTGACACGTAGCACAAGCCATTGTACCATTTGCAGAGAGCTTATCATCAAAAAACAATTTTTTTCCTAAGGCGATTTGTATTGCTGTGGGATTCTTGTTTACGTTAGGAGTAAAAAATGCTGTATTAAAACTATCGTTTTCAAAAAATGTAGGAGCATCAAAGTTAAAAGGTGTATTTGTTGTTCCTTCCCATAGGTCGCTAGTTTTTCTTATAGCTACCCAAGTTTTTGTGATAGGAGAGAGGTGAGTGCTCACAAAGGTATAACGGTCAAAGCTGTTATAATCAGTATTAGAACTCATAAAAGCTATTGCTTTCTCAACCTGATTTATAAATGTTTGGTCTAGTGTGGCATTCTTTTCTTTTATGATGGGTTGTATACTTACTTGATAAGTGTCTACAAGGTTTTGTAATGAGGCTGCACCCTCTGTAATGCCTAGCTGGCTTACAGGTGTGTCAAAACCAGATATAGAAAAACTTAATATGCGCAGTAATTGCTGGTGAGTTGCTATAAAATAGCGTTGTGGCGTGAGTTCTCGTTTTTCGATATTCTTTTTTAGAGTAGCGAGTAGGCCTGTGGTGATCTTTAGTTCTTTTTTGTATTGTGCTGTAGGTGTTCCTCCTTCATAGATAGATTCTTCTATCTTTTGTAAACCTACAGGATTCATTGTGCGGTCATTGTCCTCTTTATAAATAGGTAAAGCTGGTCCATTTGCACGATGACCTACTTCTGGGTTGAGGTAAGAGGCGTAGGGTTCTGCTTTTTTAAAGGCAAGTCTAGCGTTGTTAAAAATCTTTTTGGCATCTGGATGTGATGCCGTAATCTCATTAAGAGAGTCAAGACCTGCGAGCGCATTATTTAGTTCTTGTAAGTAAATAGCTCTTGCAGCTTCCCAGTCTGGGGCTATATTTTTTTTATATGAAGTGTCTTGCTCTTGCTTGCAAGAAAAGGTTAAGGGTATCGCTAGTAGGCAAATTAATAAACGTAAGTAATTCATAACAATGTAATTATAATTAAAGCGCAATCACCTTAGAGGGATTGCGCTTTTAGTATTTCCGAATGGCTAATCCGGGAGGATATTATCTAGGTAAACCTTTAAGTAAAACTACTTGAGATGCTTGGTTATCTTCATATGTAGAGTTGATATGTCCATCAAGTCCAGCAAAGTCACTGTTTCTCCAGTAGTGCGGCTGTATGTTTAATATAAAAGTGTTAGGCACTCCTACTTTATCTGATATATCTATAAGTGCTCCAAACTCTCCACTAAGTCCTGTACTATTATCATCTGCAAGGTCTTGACGTACTACAAGCTCAAGTACTTGCTGTATGTTTACACCATTTAAGTCAGACTGGTAGATGTATGCTGCGTGACCTCTAGAAAAAGAGTTAGGATCTTCTTGTACATATACAAAGTTCTCAGTTACAGTGATATTATCTGGGCTTTGTAAAGCTGCCAGGTTACCATCTTGATTATTTGTATCTGTATTACCACTTATGATTTGAGTAAGTTTACCTTCTAGTGGGTTTGTTTCATCTAGGTTTAACTTGTATACCGTTCCCCAGTCATTGTAAGTACCTTGACCTGGACCACGACCTGTAACTGCAAAGTATACGTTTCTACCATTTGCGTCAGATCCTTTTTGGTAATCTACATCTTCTACTCTCATAAACTGAGAAGCAAATACGTCGTTACACGCGCTTTCCATTTCATTTTTAGTAAGAGCAGCACCGTTTGGTATCTCAACAAACTCTACATCATATTCTGTCTGGAAGTCTAGCGAAGACTCGTTGTAAGCCGTATTAGGAGCAACATCTACAACGTTACCAGCACCGTCACCTACTTGCTTAAGACGTAATACGTAAATAGAACCACCTGTAAAATCTGCATCACCAGCAGTAGAGTAGTACATAGCTACTTGACCTTCTGAGTTACTAGAGTCATCATCACCACCTACGATTACTGTAGCACCAGGATAAGCGTTTTGTGGTAAAGGAGTTGCGTTTTCCCAAGAGAATTCTCCTAGTGCGTCAAGACCAAAATCTGCCTGAGGTGTAGGAGTAGATGTTCTAGGGTCTATTGCTTTTACATCATAGTGTATGCTCTCTGAAGCACTTAAGAAAATGTCTTCTGTACCACCGTGTATATCTGCTTCCCACATAGTAGCACTACACTGGCGTGCAAAGTCTGCTACTCCAGAGTCTAGTAAGTAATCCCCAGAGATAGGCATTAAATTCTGGTCAAAACGTATACGTGCAACTGCATAACTGTCTTCACAGTTTGTTACAAATATGTAGTCTTCTCCATCTTGTAAAAAACCTGCACCGTCTGCAGAGCCAGCAAGTTGAAAATCTCCACCTATCACATCTGGAGTAGATACAAGAGAGAAAGCCTCTACGTAGTTAAACTGTGAGCTCATAGCTACAAGTGGTGGTGTGGCAGACTTGTCTGAAAACATAGTTTCTCCTGGTTCAAAATCTTCTCCATCTTCTCCATTTGATCCGTCTGCCCCGTCTTGTCCATCTGCCCCGTCTTGTCCGTCTACACCATCTATTCCGTCTACACCATCCATTCCGTCTATGCCATCTTCACAGCTAGTGAAGGCCGTTGTTGCTGCTACAAAAAGCAGACTTAAAAAAACTGATTTGAAAGTTTTCATTGTAAAATAATTTTTTTGAGTGGTTAATTTGTGTGTTTTTATGAGGCTCTAAATTAGAATTGTATCTCTTTTTACAGGTTAATTAAGCGTAGCTTTTATATTAAATTGATGTGTATTTATTGTTACTGATTTTACAGTAATTTAAAGACAGATTTTACGTAGAGTTAACCTTTTGGGTTTTTGATATTTCTATTTTATAGGGGTAAAACCTATCATTATTGAAGGGTTATTTTTGGATATAACAGACCTTTTGGCAATGAGCCGCTTTACTTTTAAGAGTTTGGTTTACGCTTTCGCGAAAGCGTAATGCATCTTTTAACACCACTTTTAAGTGAGATGTCGTAATTTTAAAAGAAAAAATGACGCCTAGATTAGAACAAGCACTTGATAAATTGTATACTGCGTTATACACGGGGAAGCTCAATCCCGAGTGTTGTACAGCCTGCGCGGTGGGTACCATATGTGACACGGTAGATGCCTGGAAGCACTTTACAGACACACACGGCTCTTTACAGCTTAATTATGTGGGGAAGGTTAATGAAGGTTTTGGCCGCAGGCTTTATGGGTATCTCCCTAGCGAGCTATTAGAAATAGAAGCGGTTTTCTTAAAAGCGTGTGGGTATGAGTTACCGCTTACGCGAAAGTCAAAACGACCACAACATCCTACATCGCAAGAAACCTTATTTAATGGTATGCGTGCCGTTATTGCTTTCTTATGTGAGCTAGATAGTGTAGAAGATGTTATGGAGATTGAACAGAACCTACTACATACAAACCTAAGCTCTGTAACACACGCTACGGTTTAAACCTTAAAAAGTAATCCTCTTACTGTTTGTGATTTACGATATTTAAAAGACACCTTTTTGATATTTAAAAGAGGTATCTCTGGGGGAGTATGCCTCAGGTTTAAGAAAATTTTAAGTTTTTATTAGCACAACGATTTTAGCTAGATTTCGTATTAATTCTGATATTATGGTGCTTTTAACATTATTTGTTAAGAATATCTAACAAACGCAATCTAATACAGACAATCTTATGAAAAGAAGAAACTTTGTCCAACTAGCCGGAATGGGTGCTGGTGCTGTGATGATGCCTTCCCTATTAATGGGAAATAACATCCCTACAGAGGCACTCCTAGAACCAGGAATGGATATACTAATGAAAAAACAAATGGCAGATGTTGCTCTTAACACAGCAAAAAGCCTAGGAGCTTCATATGCAGATGCTCGTATAGGTAGATATCTTAACCAGTTTGTACGTACTAGAGAAGATAAAGTACAAGGGGTTGTAAACACAGAGTCTTTTGGAATAGGAGTACGTGTGATTGCAAATGGTACTTGGGGATTTGCATCTACAAATGATGTCTCACCAGACGGTATTAAAAAAGCAACAGAGCAAGCAGTCGCAATAGCAAAAGCAAACTCAAAGTTTCAAACAGAGCCAGTAGTGCTTGCACCAGAGGCGTCATATGGTGAAGTCTCTTGGAAAACCCCTATCAAAAAAGATTTTAAAGAAGTGCCAGTTTCAGAGAAAGTAGATTTACTACTCACTGCAAATGCTGCTGCACAATCTAGCGGAGCAAACTTTGTAAACTCTGCCTTGTTTATGGTAAATGAACAAAAATATTTTGCCTCTACAGAAGGTTCGTATATAGATCAAGATGTACATCGCATCTGGCCTACATTTGGTGTAACTGCTGTAGGTGGAGGTAAGTTTAAGACTAGACAAGCTATGAGTGCACCTATGGGAATGGGGTATGAGTATCTAGATGGTCTTGCTTCAGAAAAACTAGAAGGTCCAGAAGGACTTAAATTATATAGAGGCAGCTATGATATGGTAGAAGATGCTACCACTGCAGCAAAGCAAGCAAGAGAAATGCTTACAGCAAAGTCTGTAGATGCTGGTAAGTACGATCTTGTACTAGAGCCTAACCACTTAGGACTAACCATACACGAGTCTGTAGGTCACCCTACAGAATTAGATCGAGTACTAGGTTATGAAGCAAACTATGCAGGTACAAGCTTTGCCACTATAGATAAATGGAAGTCTAAAAACTTCAAGTACGGTAGCGACCTTGTAAATATTGTGGCAGATAAAACACAAGTAGGATCACTAGGAGCCGTAGGATGGGATGACGAAGGTGTTAAAACTAAAAAGTGGGACATTATACGTAACGGTGTACTAGTAAACTATCAGGCAATACGCGATCAAGTAAAAATGATAGATCAAAACGAGTCTCACGGTTGCTGTTATGCGCAGAGTTGGAATGATGTTCAGTTCCAGCGTATGCCTAATATCTCTTTAGAACCTGGTAAAGAACCATATTCTATAAACGATATGATTAAAGATGTAGAAAAAGGAATCTACATAGCCGGTAGAGGATCTTATTCTATAGACCAGCAGCGTTATAACTTCCAGTTTGGAGGGACGATGTACTACGAGATTAAAGATGGTAAGATAGCAGGTATGCTTAATGATGTTGCTTACCAGTCTAACACGCAAGAGTTCTGGAACTCTTGTGCTAAGATTTGTGATAAGGATGACTATCGTCTCTTTGGTTCTTTCTTTGACGGGAAAGGGCAACCATCACAAGTAAGTGCAGTATCTCACGGGAGCTCAACTTCAAGATTTAATGATATTAATGTAATTAATACCGGGCGTACGGTATAAGTCTAACTTTTAAAAGAATAAATAATGGCAATATTTTCAAAAGAAGAGGCTAGAAAGATATTAGAAAAAGCACTAAGCTTTTCTACTGCAGATGCCTGTGTAGTAAATCTAGGTGGGAGCCAGGGAGGTAATATACGTTATGCTCGTAACTCGGTATCTACAGCGGGATATCAATCTAACCAGAGCCTTGCAGTTACTGCAAGCTTTGGAAAAAGATCTGGTACCGCAACTATAGATGAGCTAGATGATGCATCGCTCAAAAAAGTGGTACAACGAGCAGAGGAGCTAGCAAAACTTTCTCCAGAAAATCCAGAGTATATGGAACCACTAGGCCCACAACAATATGATGAGTCAAAAACCTTTGTAGAGGCTACGGCAAACATTACTCCAGAATATAGAGCAGAGGTAGCAAATAGTAGTATTACCCCTGCAAAAACAAAGGATGTAACAGCGGCAGGATTTCTAGATGACGGTCAAGGCTTTAGCGCAATGATGAACTCAAACGGGCTATTTGCATATAATAAGTCTACAGATGTGAGTTTTACAGTAACGATGCGTACTAACGATGGTACAGGATCGGGATGGGTGACTAGAGATTATAATGACATAAATAAGTTTGACTCTTCTGAGGCGTCACAAGTCGCTATAGATAAAGCTGTAATGTCACGACAAGCAAAAGCAATAGAGCCTGGTAAATATACTGTGATACTAGAACCATCTGCAGGACTTGGATTATTACAAGGCTTAGGAAGATCACTTAATGCCCGCTCTGCAGATGAGGGACGTAGCTTTATGTCTAAAGAAGGCGGAGGTACAAAACTGGGAGAAAAAATAGTAGATGAGCGTGTAAACCTATGGTCAGACCCGCTTAATGATGAGGTGCCAGCAGCCACTTGGAATGGAGAAGGTCAACCACTGAAGAAAACTACCTGGATAGAAAATGGTACGGTTAAGAATCTTGCTTATGGAAGATACTGGGCAAAAGAAAAAGGTGTTGAGCCAGTTCCTTTCCCAAGTAATTTTATAATGGGAGGTGGTGACGCATCTCTAGATGATTTAATAAAGAGTACAAGAAAGGGAATCTTAGTCACAAGGCTATGGTACATACGCTCTGTAGATCCACAAACCTTATTATATACAGGTCTTACCCGCGACGGAACTTTTTATATAGAAAACGGAAAAATCAAATACCCAGTTAAGAATTTCCGCTTTAATGAGAGTCCTATTATTATGCTTAATAATCTTGAGACCCTCGGGAAGCAGGTACGTGTAGACGGTAGTTTAATCCCTTATATGAAGGTGAGAGACTTTACGTTTACCAGTCTTTCAGATGCGGTATAATATAATATAGTTGATAGGAAACTGGTTACGGCTTTAAGCGGTAGCCAGTTTTTATTTTAAGTACGCTTTCGCGAAAGTGAATAGTAAGGTATCATATAGAAAAAGTATAAATGAAAGTAGTTAAATTAATATGTCTTGTTGGGTTTGTTAGTTTATCTATGATGGCCTGTAAATCTAAAATTGAACCTAACAATCTTGAATCAAGGTCTTTTACAGACTCTATTTACAGTAACTCTTTATCAGAATATCGGAAGCATAGAATTTATTTACCTCCAAAATTTAATAAAGATTTGAATTACCCTATTATATATGCAACTGATGGTAATAGCCCTATAACAGACAAGAAAGAGATTTTGGATTCATTAATAAATGGCGAATTGATAAAGCCATTGATTTTTGTGGCAAGTTTTCAGAATTCAAAAATCGCAGATAGTACAAGCACGATTACGGGTGATGGAAAGAAAGTATATCTCTCTTATAGGAATTTTGAATATGTCGACAGAAAACCCGAAAGAGTTGAAGATTCATTACTCGTAGATAGGTTTGAAAATCATAAGTCTTATTTTGTAGATGAATTGATAACATCAATAGAAAAACAGTATACTCAGAATCTTAATAAAAATGATCGATATTTTTACGGAGTTTCAAACGGCTCTGGCTTTGGGGTAAGCTTACTGAACAGCAATCCAAGTTTAATTGGAACTTACATATGTTTTTCAACTTTTGGAGGAGATATTCAATCTAATTTTTGGCATAGCGATACGAAGTATCCTAATTTATATTTGAGGTACGGATCAGAAGAGCCATTTTTCTTGAAAGATGATGCTCAGTATATTCAGGAGAAATATGCGGAATTTCAAGCGTTTATTGAGATAAAAACTTTTGAAGGTGGGCATCATAACAAATTTTGGGAAATAGAATTTACTAATGTAATTAGTGACATATTTAAACGAGAAAAGTAGCATTTCGCAATTTACTATGAACAATAAATTTTTCTTCACACGCTTACAATACGAATCTGGAGATTGGGATGTAGACCAGCGTATGCCGTCTAACTTGCTTAACTCTCTGGTAGAGTACACCACGCTAGATGTAGATACAAAGGAGAATATCATAACACTGGCTAGTGATGATATTTTTAAATCGCCCTTTTGCTACATATCTGGGCATAAACTGGTGCAGTTTTCTAAGAAGGAAAAAGAAAATTTTAAACGTTATGTGGAGAATGGAGGCTTTGTCTTTGCAGATGATTGTAACCACGATATAGACGGTCTATTTGCAAAGTCTTTTGAGCGACAGATGGAAGAAATTTTTGGTCAAGATAGCCTCAAAAAAATTCCTAATGATCACGAGATTTATAATGTCTTTTTTGAATTTGAAGACGGTCCACCCACCACCTCACAAGAGCTTAACGGCTGGGGAGATGACCTCGTGCATAATTACCTTAAGGCCATAGAGATAAATGGGAGAATAGGCGTGCTGTATAGCAATAAAGATTACGGCTGTGAGTGGGATTATGATTTTAGAAACAAGCGCTGGTATAAAATAGACAATACCCGTTTTGGGGTAAATATTGTGATGTATGCCCTTACCTCATAATATCTTTTTAATGATGCAATCTTGGGAGCCAAGAAATAACCAATTTTAAATTGAAAATTGAATGAAACAAGAGTTAGTCACACTACAGCAGGAGGTAAATAGTCTTACTTCAAAACTAGGTGATCTTAAAAAAGAAATAGCAAAGGTTATCATAGGTCAAGAAAATACAGTAGAGCAGTTACTTATCACATTTCTAGCTGGTGGTCACGCTTTACTAGAAGGAGTCCCAGGGCTGGCAAAAACGCTTATGATAAGGACCTTGTCACAGGCTATAGATCTCGACTTTAAGCGCATACAATTTACACCAGACTTAATGCCGTCAGATATTGTAGGTACAGAGATTCTAGAAGAAGATCATAGCACCGGTAAAAAATCTTTTGAGTTTAAGAAAGGACCCATATTTGCAAATATTATACTGGCAGATGAGATTAACAGAACTCCGCCAAAAACACAGGCAGCGCTGCTAGAGGCTATGCAAGAGTTTGAGGTTACCTATTCTGGTAAAACCTATGAGCTAGAGCGTCCGTTTTTTATACTTGCAACGCAAAACCCTATAGAGCAATCTGGAACGTTTCCTTTACCAGAGGCACAACAGGATCGTTTCTTATTTTATATAAAAATAGGGTATCCCACAGCAAGCGAAGAAAAGCATATTTTAAAAAGTACAACAGGCGGAGTAGAGCAAAAGGTACAACCCGTACTAAGTGGTGCCGAAATTTTGAGATTACAAGAGCTTGTAAGGCAAGTGCCTATAAGTGATAATCTTATTGATTTTGTAAGCACCATTGTACGTGCAACACGACCAGAGACTACCACAAATGATTTTGTAAAGCAATGGGTAGGCTGGGGAGCAGGCCCCAGAGCCGGGCAAGCTATGATACTCACAGCAAAAGCAAGAGCACTATCACAAGGTCGTATAGCAGTGACCCTAGATGATATTAAAAACGTGGCTCTACCAGTACTTCGTCATAGAGTGATTGTAAACTTTAAAGCAGAGGCAGAGGGTATTACTTCAGATACGGTGACGAGTCAATTATTAGATCATACAGACTTTAGCGCATAATATTTATGGCAAAAGACGATTATAGAGCACTTCTTAAACCAGATGTAATTAATACAGTTTCTGGTTTATCACTCATCTCGCGAGTAATTGTAGATGGGTATCTCTCTGGCTTAAATAGAAGCAGGCAAGTAGGAGCTGGTCTTGAGTTTAGCCAGTATAGAGGGTATGAGCCTGGTGATGACCTGCGTCTTTTAGATTGGAAAATGCTCGCACGTTCTGGACGCTATTATATCAAGCAATCTGAGATTGACACCCATATAACTGTAAAGTTTATTGTAGACACTAGCGCTTCAATGCTTCATAAAGAAGAAGGATTATCTAAAATGGAGTATGCAAACGTACTCATTGCTAGTCTCGCTCATCTAGCCCATTCTCAGGGAGATGCAGTGGGTTTGCTTACCATAAATAACAAGCAGTTAGAAACATTACAGCCAGCTACGGGAAAATCACATTTTAATAGATTTTTATATCAATTACTCAAGCTCAAAAATCAAGGAAGCTGGCCAGAGCGTATAACTAGTGATCAACTTCATAATCGTAGCCATAGAGAGCTTATATTTTTTATTACAGATCTCTATGAGCAAAGCGAAGAAATTACAAATATGATTACTGCCTTGAAGACCTCTCGCAATGAGGTTGCAGTCATTCATCTTTTAGGAAAGCAAGAGCTCGAGTTTAATCATAAAGGGCAAGTAATTTTTGAAGATCTTGAATCTGGAGAAAAAGTAAAAGTAAATGCCAGAGATGCCCGTGCTCAGTACGTACAGGCTATGCAATCATCAATGACAACAATTAAAGAAAAGCTCCTGTCTAGTGGTGTAGGTTATGATCTTTTTACATTAGACAAACATCTAGGAGAGGCATTACAGCTCTTCTTAAAAAAACGTGCAAACTTAATCTAGTATGACGCTCCTACAACCTACATATCTCTGGGGTCTACTAGGATTGTTAATCCCTATAGCCATACACTTGTGGAGTAAACGCAAAGTAAAAACAATACAGGTAGGAAGCACGCAGTTTATAACAGAAACAAAGTCAAAACAGAGTAATAGCATACAGATTAATGAGTGGTGGTTGCTGCTGCTGCGCTGTTTACTTATCACTATACTCACAATCATACTAGCACAGCCTTATACAACACATACACCAGATCCACTAGCGGTAGCTTATATTTTTGAACCATCACTTATAGACACGCAAGAGGAGCAAAGTCGTTTTAAAACACTACCCTTAGAAGATAGGTTTTTATTAAAAGAGGGATTGCCTAAATGGGATCTGGAGACAGAAATACCACCTACTAAAATAATACCTAGTTACTGGCAACTTGCACAAGAGATAGGCTCCCTAAGAGCAGATAGTGTGGTTGTATTTTCGCAAAATCTCGTTCAAGGTATACAAGGTAAGCGCCCTAGCTTTGGTAAACATATAAACTGGGTGTCCATCACATCTCAAGAAGAGAAGGAAGTCCCGTTTTATGCAATACAAGATCAAGATATTATCACTGTACTTTCGGCAGTAGGGAGGAGTGATTATCACGCTTTCGCGAAAGCAAAAAAAGCAGCATCACAATTTGTGGTTAAAGATGGTACTATCTCTATTACCCAAAACGATACAGAGCGACTGATACCCGTTGTAAAACAAGATACTATTGCCGTAGATGTAATATATAACAGCTCTTTTGCTACAGAGGCGATGTATCTAGAATCTGCATTAAGAGCTGTAAAAGGCTATACTAGAAAACCCATTGCTATTAACGTTTATAAAGGTTTAAAAAATGTAGCAGACCCAGCACCAGACTATTTAATATGGTTGTCTAATAAGGAAGCGCCAGAAGTTGATATTCCAGTTTTGAAGTTTGAGGAAGACCTATTTTCAAATAAAATAGTAAAGACTATTTCTGGAACAAACTACACAAATCTAACCCAGAGATTATCACCAGAGGTAGTGATTAATAAGAGGTTAGTAGAAGGTGTGTTGCACTGGCTTTCACTAGATGCAGCTGTGCAAAGAGATTTTGATAGACTTGATAACAGATCGCTTGCAATGAGCCAGTTTAAACCAAATATGGATGAAAGTAGCTCTATACCTAGCAAAGAAGTTAAAGCCTCTCTTGTGGACCCATTATGGTTACTGCTTATAGTTATGATTATAATAGAACGTGTTATTGCAAAACATAGAAAACAATAATGCTAGAGGGAAAAAGACATATAGCAAAGTACACGAGCCGCTGGCAATTATTGCTAGTAGTACAGGGCTTGTTGTATGGTATAGGAGCAGGTGTTTTCTGTTGGTTTTTGAGCAGGCAGTTAGGGATATCTATGTTAGTATTTGCTTTAGTAACTGGTCTAGCGATGTTAGTATTAAAACCGTGGCGCATTACGGCTACCACAGTAAGCGAGTATCTAGATCATCACCTTAGCAGTGTAGAGTATAGTACTAGTCTATTATTTACAGAAACAACAAGTCTATCTGACTTAGCACAATTACAGCAGCATAAGGTAAGTGCTGTTTTACAAGAACAAATTAATACCATACGCCCAAAAACAAGTGTAAAGACAGCGGCTATTGTTGTATTTATGCTCATAGGTGCGGGGTATGTGGGTTCTCAATTTATTACTCCTTTGGTCTTAGATAATGGTGATTCTCAAAAGGAGGTGATACAATTACAGTCTACAGATTCTATCACGCCCTTGCACGCGCCGCCGGTGTTAAAACAACAACAACTTACTATAAAGTATCCATCATATACTAAACTAGCAAGTCGTACCACCAGTAGTATGAATGTAAAGGCTGTAGCCGGTTCTAAACTTTTTTGGAGTCTAGATTTTGAGAGTTTTGTAAAAGAGGTCACACTAGAAGGTCTGGGGACGGGCAAAAAGTTTAATTTAAAAACAACTAGCGAGAACTCACTCAGAGCTTCTAGTAGTTTAATTCCTACTACATCTGGTTATTACAATTTTAATTTTATTGATAGTCTAGATGGTGCATATACATCAGATATTTATGCGATAGAAGTGGTGAAAGATCAACCTCCTGCCATTACCATAAAAGATATCGCTCAGTTTACAACTTTTGAGCATACAGACCGTAAAGTGATAAATTTTAGTGCCTTGATTACAGATGATTTTGGTATAGAGAGCACTCAAATTATAGCAACTGTAAGTAAAGGAGAAGGGGAGTCTGTAAAGTTTAGAGAAGAAAAAATAGCTTTTGATGCACCCATAACTAAAGGTGTAAAAACTATAACTACAACAAAAAGTATTAGTCTAGATGCCTTAAAAATGGAACTTGGTGATGAGTTATATTTTTATGTAGAGACCAGAGATCAAAAGACACCAAAGCCAAATATCACGCGCAGCGAGACCTACTTTGCAGTGATTAAGGATACGGTGAGTGATGGTTTTGGGGTAGAAGGCACGATGGGAGCAGACCTAATGCCAGATTATTTTAGAAGTCAGCGGCAACTTATAATTGATACAGAAAAACTTATAAAAGATAGAAACACACTTACAAAGCAAGAGTTTACAAATAGGAGCAATGAGCTAGGATTTGACCAGAAAGCCTTACGTCTTAAGTATGGTAAATTTATGGGTGATGAGGATGACTCAGGTATAGGAGTTGCCCAAGATATAGATATGAGCGATTATGATGAAGATGATCCTACGGCTGGTTTTCGTCACGATCACGATACAGAAAATGAACACAACCTTGTAGAAGAAGACCACGACCACGAGCACGAAGAAGAACTTGGGGAAGAAGAAGAAAAAGAAACCTCCCTTTTTGAAGATTACCTGCATAATCACGACGACCCAGAGGAGTCAACACTTTTTACAGAATCGCTGCGTGGCAAGTTAAAAAATGCAATGGCACAAATGTGGGATGCAGAGTTACATCTCAGGCTAGCAGATCCAGATACATCTTTGCCTTACCAGTATAAAGCTTTAAAACTCATACAAGAGATAAAAAACAGTGCACGTATTTATGTGCACCGCATAGGTTTTGACCCTCCACCTATAAAAGAAGATAAGAGACTCTCTGGAGAGATTAAAGAGATAACAAACGTCTTTAAAAAAGAAGATTTTGATAATAAAGATCCTTATGTGTCTATGAGAGAAAGCATAGAGATATTAGAAAAAAGATTACAAAATGAGCGAGAACTTACGGAGGAGGATAAGACCGCTTTCGCGAAAGCGGGAGAAGAACTTGCACAACTAGCCATCTTAGAGCCCTCTAAGCATCTACTTACTTTACAAAAACTCAAATGGCTCACAGAAGATAAGAAACAACCTAAAACCGTGATGCAATCTGTACAAAAAGGACTTCTTGAGGCACTGCCTAGAGTTTCAGAAACTCCTAAAAACCCAGAGGGGTTCACCAGTAAGCTAGAATCATTATTTACAAAAGAGTTACAAAAACGTGATTGATACAATACATTTTTTACGTGAGGATCTTATTTGGCCTACAGTGATAGGCCTTGTGTTGCTCTGGGTCTTATTTCTCTGGAAAGAATACAAGGCGGTTACAACCACGAGGTTTATCATACGTGGTATTGTTGCTCTACTAGCACTGAGTGCGGTGGCTTCCTTATTTTTAGAACCTGTAACTTTTCAAAAACAGGTAAAGGGAGTAGCCGTTTTAAAGACAGCAAATTTTGATTCAAATCTAATAGATAGCCTTAAGAGTACAACTCCAGCGCTAAAAACAATTACCTATAAAGAAAATCAAAATCTACAGCCACAATTAGACTCCATAAGTGAGCTCCATATCTCAGGTGACGGGGTTGCTATTTATGATTTGTGGCAGTTTAAAAATAAGAAAGTCTATTACCATCCTCACAAACCCACCCCTGGGATTATAAAACTCGCTTATGATACAGAAGTATTGCTTGGAGATTCACTTACTGTAACTGGTCTATATAAAAACTCTTTTTCTAGTAATACCGTATTGTTACAAGAGTCTGGAGCACGCGCTATAGACTCTGTAAAAATCTTAAATCAAGATGAGACTGTTTTTAAATTACACACACTACCCAAAGCAAAAGGAAATTACCTCTACCATATCATAGTTAAAGACAGTCTGGGTAAGATTATAAGTTCAGACCCGCTTCCATTAACAATAAAAGATCGTGGTCGCTTGCGTGTTTTAATGGTGAATACATTTCCTACGTTTGAGACTAAATATCTCAAAAATTACCTAGCAGAGAGTGGTCACGAGGTACTTGTGCGTAGTCAAATTACAAAAGATCGTTATAAGTTTGAAAATTATAACCGTAGCCAGAAAAGCATTTACAATTTTACACATCAAAACCTTTCTGAATTTGATGTTATAATTACAGATGTGAGCACGTATAATGGACTGAGCCAGCGTTCAAAAAATGCCATTAATTACCGAGTAGAAGAGCAGGGTATGGGACTACTTCTTCAAGCAGATGCCCGACTTATAGAGCAGGGATCAAAATTTGGTTTTCGCTTTAAGCGAAAAAATATAAAAGCGTTACAGCTTCCTTCTTGGCCTAGAGTAAAAATACCAGTATACCCTGCCACACTTACAAAAGATGCTCTTGTTGAACCTATACTAGTAACAAAAAATAACACCCTAAGTGCCTATGCACAAAAGGGAACAGGACGTATAGGTACTCTACTGGTTGAAGATTCTTTTCAATTATTACTAAGTGGTAATGAGGATGTATATCACTATTTATGGAGTACGGCGCTAGGTAAAATAAGCCAGCAACAGCAGTCGCTTGTACAGTGGTCACTCAGTGATTATATGGCATATAGTGATGAGCCGTTTCAATTTAATTTGCGCACAAGTATACCATTACCAAAGGTTGTAATGAATAATGATGTAGTAGTACCCCTTGTACAAAATGTGACGCTGCAAGATCAATGGTCTGGTACAATTTACCCTAATGGTTATGGATGGGTAAACCTCAAGGTGACGCAAGCTCCCGCTTCTCTAAAGGCTATGTATGTTATAAATGATACCGCGTGGAAGGCAAAAAAGGTGTACAAGCAAATAACAGAAAATGCTTCCTTTTATAAGAATGAGAGCAGTCTTTCTTCAGAAAGTTCTATACCTGTTCCGTTTACAAAATGGTGGGCATTTACAGTTTTTATTCTAGCAATGGGTTATCTATGGCTAGCACCTAGAATTTATAAGAATTAGATGCCTAAGATTTTTTTATCTTTTGCTCATCTGTCGCAAGTCTTTTTTCTTCTTTTTCTACAAATTTTTGATGTTCAGACTGTGCGTAGTGATCTTTTTTTCGGCTATAGATGCTTTTGATACCTTCTGCTTTTCCGTAAATAGTGACCTTATCGTGAGGTAACATTTTAAAGTTACCAGACGGTGATCCAAAATAGCCTACGCCCTCACACTCTACACCTAGAATAGTGATTCCTTCCTCACGTAAGTCTAACTCTTGTAATGTGCGATGACACATCCAGCCATCATCATCTACCTGGGCTTCTATAATTTTATAGTTGTCTTTGAGGTGTAATACAGCAGCATAATCATTAATCTCAAGATCTGTATATTTTTTAAGCATCTTATTTATGATACGTGATAGCCCCCTGTCTACCCAAGCGCTCCTTATACCTAACCATAAGAGTATCATACCAGCAACTATAATGAGAAAACCATAAAGTCTAGAAGCGTTAGACTCAGGTAATACAAATGTAAGAATGAGTGAAGACATTGCCGTTACAATACCCGCGTTACCTATGAGCATAAGATTATAGATGATCTTACGTCTCACAGGGTGATTCATAATATTCTCTGTTTCTTGAGTACTTAAACCAGCACCTGTGTAAGCAGATCTTGCTTGAAATTTTGCACTCTCGCTAGATAGACCTGTATGTACAAGTGCGATAGTTGCTATTCTGGTAATGAGTACCGAGAGTGTGACAATAAGAAAAAGGGATACTGCTGCAATCATAGTAATATATTAGTATGTACAAAAATAGCTTTTATAGAGAAGCTTATTTATGAGTATTAATGCCTTGAGTAATACTTATCCTCCTAGTGTGTTGAGGTAAAAAGCAAGTACTAATCCTATTGCTGTTGCTAGGCCTGTCCAGTATTTATCTTCTTTAAAAGCCTTTGGAAAAACTTCAATTGCTAGTGAAGCCACGACCGCTCCTCCAGCAAAACAGCGTATAAGGTCTAATGTGTCATTAGACACTTTGTCAAAGAAAAAATAGCCCACAAGTGCTGCTATAGATAACACAATTGCTGTGGCTGTCCATAACCAGATAATAGATTTTGAAGATCTACCATCGGCTTTCATTTCTTTTGCTCCACCTGCAGCCTCGGGTAGATTAGATAGTACAATAGAGCCAGATAGCGCTGCTACTGTGAGTGGGTCTGCACTTATAAGTGCAACCCCCAGTGCTAAGTTTTCTGGTAACCCGTCTAGGGTAATCGCAGCAAGTAAGCCTGAGCCACCGCTACTGGTACTCCATTTTTCTTTCACATAAAAATCGAGAATGGTAAATACAATAGCACCGGTAAAAACAGCTATAAGTGGTGTGATTATAGGTTCATTTTCTAAAGCTGGCTGTATAAGCTCAAGTACTGCAGATACCATAAGCGCTCCTCCTGCGAGTGCAACTAGAAAGCCTTCAGTTTTATTAGAAAGACTACCATATACTCCCCATAGTGCGCCTGCGATAAGAGCAAAAGAAACAACGCAGATTACAATGATTGTAGTTAACATAATGTTCTAATATTATTGTTGAGTTCTTTTAAAATAATCTATGACGTGTAAACTTGTAAAACCGTGTATGAGTATACTAAATAGAATAACGTAGCTCACAATGCCAAAAAGCTCATCATAATCGGTAAAATTACCTTTCATAAGAGCATAGCTTAAGTAAAAGAAACTACCTATGCCTCGTATTCCAAAAAAGCTTATTGCCCATTTTTTTGGCCCAGAAAAATCTGTTGTGAGCATTGCGAGATACCCAAAAATAGGTCTCAAAATAAGTACAAATGCTAAACTTGCTATCACTCCCCAGATATCTGTATAAGAAAGAATACCAGAAACAACGGCACCACCAAAAAATATTGTCCATAAGGCAACTAGTAGCTTTTCTGTCTCCTCAGCAAAGTGAAGCATCGTGGTGTTTATATTATCATCTGAGTTTTTACCACAATGAAACTGCATAAATACCCCAGTGGCAAATACACTTAAGAATCCATAGGTGTTTAGTACCTCTGCAATACCGTACGAGAAAAAGGTGAGAGCGACCGCAATAAAACCATCTAAAATATAACGACGGTTTTCTTTGCTATGATATTGTACAACCCAGCTGTATATATAGCCTATAAGAGCCCCAATGAGGACACCACCTATAATTTTAAAAAAGAAATAGTACCCAGTAAAATGTAGCCAGTCTATTTCTGAAAAACTAGCCGCATTACTCCACAAAATCGCTAAAAAAACAAATGGAAAAGCAAACCCATCATTAATACCAGCCTCTGCAGTGAGTGTATATCTTAAGCCTGTATTGCGCTCTTTAAAACTTTGTCGCTCTTCTAATTGTAGTTCACTTGCTAGAACAGGATCTGTAGGGGCTAGTACTGCGGCAAGTAGTAGGGATACTGGTCCGTTGAGGTCTAGTAGGTAGTACGCAATAAGAAACACAGCAATCATAAAGAGAGGCATTGTTATGGCGATAAGGGATAATGGTTTTTTCCAGTCACTCCATTTATAACTTGTGCCTATTTTGAGCCCGGCGGTCATTAAACTTATGATAACGATTACCTCACTTACTATTTTTCCAAATTCTAGTTCCCACAGTGGGTCTGGCCAGGGCAGTGGGGCACCCAGATAGTATAAACACACCCCTAGTAATAGTAAAGGAATGATGTATGTTATTTTGAGTTTTTTTGAATATACAGGTATAAAGGCCATTAGGGAGATGGCAAAACCGGTATAGGCAAGAGCAGGAAAGTATGACGATATTTCTATAACTGCCATCACTATTCGACTATTGTTTCAATGGTGCGGCTTAGTTGTTTTTGAGGCTCTAATTTTGTGTATGTGCTCTTTTTTGTGATATCTAGAGATTCATTTTCTGCATCAGGAAGACCTAGCCAAGGTTCAATACACACATAGTCTGCTCCAGGTTGTGCCCAAAGTGCAAGATTTGGGTAACCAGTAAATCGTACAATTATACCCTTGGTTTTTGACTTTTCGCGTAAGCGTACCCAATTATAATCTATATCAGAAAAAATGAGTGCATCCTTATTAAACAATGATTTAGACAGTGAGAGTAGAGCCCCATCTGTATTTATATCGCGTGTCACTGAGGTGAGTAGCCCAGTATTATCTAGTGTAAGTGATGATAGGTTTTGTGCCTCTGGAAACTCTATAACATAGTCAGAAAGTGCTTTTGTAGCCGTTACGGGACAGGCGTAAGCAGTGTGACCACCACAAGTAAAATACATAGGCTCGCTATCTAGATTTACTACGTCGTAAGTCATAAGTAAGCGATTATTTTCTAAGGTATAAGTAATAGTAAAAGAAAACTTAAATGGATACAAGTGGTGAGTTGCCTCACTATGCGTAAGTGTATAAGAGCAAGAGGATGCACTAAGTTGTTTAAACTCAAAAGCATCATTATCTCTAGCGATACCGTGCTTAGGCATAGGGTATTCTTTGTCTTTGTAAATGATGGTACCTTCTTTTATTGTGCCTATAGCGGGAAATAAAGGTGGCGAACTGCTTCTCCAAACTTCTGGATTGATTTGCCAGATGTATTCTTGTCCAGTTTTATTATTTGTGAGTGATCGTATCTCAGCACCTTTTGTAAGGATGGAGCAGGTGAGGTGCTCGTTTGTAATAGTATGCAGCATATATAGGGTTGTTGTGGTCTGTACTTAAAGGTAGTATAATTTATGGCAAGTTGCATACCCTGTTTGTGATAACTACGCTTTCGCGAAAATGGTCTTCTCTTATAACCATCTCATAATTAAAGTACTCAATGTGCTTTGTTGCAAGTTCTTATTACAATATCAAGAGTGAAAATAAAAAAAGGCTACTTGAGGGTAAGTAGCCTTTTGGGTCAATATGATTACGCTTAGTACGTCTAACAAATCAATACTCAATCACATTGAAAAAAGGGGGATTAATGCTTTATAGAGTCTCTTCTGGTCTAATTCAAATAAAAACTGAAAAGTTTATTACTTAGAGCGTCTATGTTCTTTTTTCCTTACAAAAAACTTTATGCTGAAAGTAGGTGTCTGTTCTTTGCAATGACAAATGTAGGTATCTACTTGATTTTTAAGGGAAAATCCAGCTGTGCACCGAGGGATTAGATAAAGCGTTGTTTGTAATAGATAAACTACACAAGATATTGCGATTTATAAGTAGCTATGCATATTGAAGACCTTAGTTGGTAAAAGTAGATTAATTACAATATGATAAATGTACTAGAAGCAACCGTAAGTTATCTAGAGTAGACACTACATTGCTTAAGTATTAAACAAAAAAAAGGTACCCAGCGACGGATACCTTTTGCAAATAAATTGGTTTAAATACCCCTAATAATCTAAACCGTGGCAAGAATACTAGATTTTCTGTTAGGTATTTTACGGATTTCCTTTTTTTGGAGTAAAAAAGTCAATTTTTTTTAGATTATTTTTTGGGACACTATATAAACAGTAATATAATAGTGAGTATAAATCCACCTATAGCAAAGAGCATCCCTTTTTTAAAAATAGGCATTTTAGGCGTGTACATCCAGAATGCAGAGATTACAAAAAAGAGTAAAGAAGCTCCAAAGAAAATATTTAAGAAGTATACGGGGCTGTTAGTCGTTGCTTTATGGAGGTGTTCCATCTTATCAAGTATATAAGGAAGTTCCATCTTGCGAGTGGTTACAATACCGGTTTCTTGATTATATGATCCTCCTTTAAAATAGAAAACAGCTCCCTCAGTCTTAGTCACTTTTGGGTTTCTGCGCAATTTTGAACTCAACTCGCTTGAGTTAAGTTTAGGCTCCATTTGCTTTTCGGTAATCACTTCGTGTTTTAAAAAATCTGTATTTCTATACACCATTACAATACCACTTATGGCATAAACGGCCATAATACCGGCTAGAAAGAACCCTAGGTATCTATGTATTGAACGTACTTTTAATGAAAATGGGGTTTTGCGTTTTGCCATAAGTGCTATAAGTTTTTGGTAAATTTAAGTTTAACAAAGAATAAGAGATTATTTTATTTCTAAAGAATTCCAGATTAGGTTTATTAGCTTTTCACCAATTGAATTTTTAGTGTCATTCATTCTCATAGCCATAATTAATAGACCAGAATCTTTTCTGCCTACACTCGCGATTTCATATATATTAACTTCATCATTATATGTGAGATAGGCCTGTATGACATTTAAATCTTCTCCCGAAATTAATTTATGTTTATACTCACGGCGTTCCATTTCAAATCCATAGTTTATACTTTCTTTAGTAACCTCACCTAACATAAGTTCCTTCAAATTTTCTGGATTTATAGTAGAATATTTTTGAATTAAAATCCATCACCTTCAGGAGTCATAAGCATTAATTGTTCTATACCTTGTTCAATTTTAGTTTTACCAACTTTATAATCTTTAAAAAAATTGAAACTAAACATTTCATCATTGTAGGTTAAAGTATCCTTCTGTTTAAGAAGAATGTTTTTCACACCATCTTTGGTTTGATATTGGAATTCTTTGTCAAGAGAAATTTCAAATGACTCTCCATTGATCTCTATAGTATAGTCTTCCTGAGAATGTGCTTTGGTAAAAAATAGAATTAAAAGTGAAAGAGTAATTTTTAAAGAAGTTCTCATAATAGTTTTGATTGATGATTTTGAATTAAGAAGCCGAAAGTACTCAAAATATTTAATCCTCGTAATAAAGTGTGCATATTCGAAAAACTTGCTTTTGAGCTGAATTTTAAAAGCAAAAGTGCGAAGTTGATTTTGAGAGGTTAAATTGTAGGAATTTTTTTAAACGAGATTTACCAACTTCGAGAGAATTTTCGCGAAAGCGGTCTCTTAACTACTATATTTTAAGTATTTGCATTAATAGTATAGTCTAAAGTCTAGGAACTTAGTTTGACTCTTTTTTCTATTTTTAATTTCTGAGTAAGTCTTGTAGAAATCATCTAACTTAAAGTGGAGTATTTTTTCAAAAGTCTTTGCAATTTCCTTTATCTCAATATTTCCATTATTAATTGCTGATCTAGAATGAAGAGCATATATTAATTCAGTCAAATCTGTTTTAGAACACGTCCAGTTTAGAGGAGAAGTGAATTCTCGAGGCGTAGGAATCCCTTTGTACATTGACTTTAATTGATGGTGACGTTTATGTATATAACTTATTAGTCTGTTGTAAGATGTGTATTGTGCTAAAACTAAATCTTTATATGTATTAAAAGAATCGTCTCTGTAATAATTTTCGCAGCAAATCTCTTTACTATTGCAAAAGCTATCTCTCGTAAAATATAATTCGTCAAGGATTGTTTCTTCAGCTTTTATGTACTCAATAAAATCTTTGTTCTTAAAGAAAAATCTATTTGCAAGTCGTAGTGATTCTTGTATGTAATTTTTCTGAAACTTTATACCAGTACGAGGAAACTGATTTTCAAAATCTAAAACAGAAGAATAATATATCAAGTTAGTGTAGGCTTCCCCATTTTAGGACACCTTAAAATTCGATAAATAATTATTATTTAGGTTAGGTTTGATGAAGAATTTAAATTCTTCATCAAACCTTGGCATATATTCTTTAGGAGATACGTTCCCCAAAGATTTATGAGGATGATTGAAATTGTAATCTTCTCTCCAGTTATCACTTATTTTTTGAAGCTGGTATATGTCATTAAAGTAATAAGCATCTAACACATCTTCTCTAAAGAACCGATTGAACCTTTCTATGTATCCGTTTTGCATTGGTTTGCCTGGTTGTGTGTATTTAATCTCAACAAAGTTCTTTTTACACCAATTCATAAACGTCTTTGATATAAATTCTGGACCGTTATCACATCTAATGTATTTAGGTGTGCCGAGTTCTTCTTTTAGGTTATTTAATGTCTCAACGACAGCTCTGGCTGGATAAGAAAGCCCTGCATCTATGGCTAAAGCTTCTCGATTACAGTCATCAATAACATTAAACACACGTAATTTCCTACCATCAGTGAGTGCATCGCTCATAAAATCCATACTCCAGCATTCATTAAGTACAGAAGGTGTTTCTAAAGATTGTTTTACACGTTTTACTAAACGCTTTTTGTGTTTACGCCTAAGACTAAGCTTCATATCACGATAAACTCGTAATACACGCTTTCTATTCCATTTTAGACCTTCACGACGGATCTTGTAATAATATTCATCAAAACCACGAGTCGGATAGGATTCTGCTAGTTTAGTAAGTTTGTCAATTACTTCACTATCATCCTTTTTGCTCTAGTAGTACCACATCGACCTGGTCAGACCAGCTACTTTACACGCTCTAGCGATCGACACTAGATATTCCTTGATGAGATATTTTGCTCGAACTATTTTGTCGGAAGGTCTTAGAACTTTTTTGACAGTATATCTTTGAGCATCTTATTATCTAAGCTTACATCAGCATACATCTGTTTGAGTTTAAGGTTTTCTGCTTCTAGATCCTTTAGACGTTTGAGCTCCTGCTTTTCCATACCTCCATATTTCTTACGCCAATAGTAAAATGTACTCTTGTCAATTCCTAGTTCTCTGGATATATCGCTTACAGATCTTCCTTGTTCATTTTCCTTAAGAAGATTCATATCATCGCTTATTTTACGATCAACAATTTTAGCATAATGCTGAGTAGTACGAAGTGATTTATGTCCAAGCATCTTACTAACCGATTCAAGAGGAACCCCCGTTTGTAAGTGTAACAGTGGTTGCAAAGGTATGTCGAGCCAAATGTGTTGTCAATATTTTATTTATTCCGCAAGATATAGCTATCTCTTTTAGAAAGAGGTTAGATTTTTGATTACTTAAAACAGGGATTAATTTACCGGTATTTTTGACTGAAGGGTGACCTGCATAGCGCTCAATAATTTCAGCAGCAATTGGTAATAGGGGAATGCTACTTTTAGTGTTGGTTTTTATGCGATTAATACAAACCCATTTGGAACCATCAATTCCTATACTGACATCATTTTTAGTTAATTTTTCTACATCTGAATACGCAAGTCCAGTATAGCAAGAAAAAATAAACATATCACGAACAAGCTTTAAACGATCAAAATGAAGCTCTTTTTCCCATAAGAGGTCTATTTTTTCTTCCGTTAGAAAGTCTCTCTTTACTTCCAGAAATTTTACCTTATAGTTATAAAATGGATCTCGTGTCATCCACTCATTTGTCAAGGCTAGTCTAATAATTTTCTTGAAATTATTAATGTATTTAAGAGTAGAGTTATGATTACAATTCCTTACTGTTTTCAGAAATACTTCAAACTTTTTTATAAAATCATAATTTATGTCTTGCAGTGGAAAGTCGTCCTCTTTATATATTTCATTTATAAACTGCTTTGTGTGCTCATAGCTTGTCCAGTATCTTTTTACCGTACTCTTGGACATACTTATCCCTATTAGTTTATCGGCCTCCTGGTTATGCTCTCTAAATACATCTAGTAAAAGTCTAGCTTTTTCACCTTTGCCATTTAAGATATTCAATATCTTTTTAGAAGTAACAAGCTCGTTACGATCCATAAGTTCTTGATGAATCTTACGGACATTATAGGTTAGTTTATCTATGTGACTATTGATTTCAGCGCTTTCCTTGTGGTTTCCAATGGCTCTGCCTTTTCGCTGATTCCATTTGTTGGGATCGATGGTTCTACTTATACCCATACTTGCACGCTTACCATCAATAGTAATTCGCATATATATGAATGATTTTGTGTTTTTTTAGATCTTGATTTCCGTCCTAAAAAAGTAAACTGTACGAATTAGACATAATTCTATTCTTTTGTTTACTTCAAGATACTATGAGCTACCAAAAAAACCTAATTATTTAACAATGTTAAATTTTGGTATTCAGTAAGTTGAGTGTGATTCGGATACCGCAAGTTAAAATCATTTAAGGCTACCGATTAGGGGACTTTTTAGATAAATTTAAGTGATATCAAATGATGTCAGATTAAATTAAAATCCCTGTAAATCAATATTTTACAGGGATTTTGATGAGATTTAATACTCAAAAAGTGGGCTCCGAGCGAAAGAGTTCGAACTTTTTGAATGAGGATATTGATTTAATTGTTTCAAAATCAATTAGTATCGAGATGTGAGATTTTCAGTATCTAAAAGCTCCAGACATTAGTTCCATCTCTGATTTCTTAATTCCTATGTTTTTTGCAATAGTTTTCCAGTTTTTGACCGCAAGTAAAACTTCTTGAATGATGGTGTTCATTTCGTTTTCGTTTAAGCGAAAATAAGAACCTACACTTTTTGCCAGTCCAAAGTCCAATGCATTATCATCCATGTCTATATTAAGGGATAAGCCATTCTTTTCAATAGAAGGATTTAAATCGTATGCTGGCGACAGAATCCAGCCTTCATCTTTCAAAATAAAACCATGATTGCGCAAATGATCATCTGTATTTGATATAGCGATATTGAAAACGATACGTCGCCATAGTTGGTGAAGGTTTCTTTCTATATGTACACCATAATTTTCGATAACTTCCACTATTTCTAAATAACTAGGAGTTCTTCCTTTATTACTATCTTCACTGTTACCAGTCATAGTCATGGCAGATGCAAAATGAATCCTTTTTCTATTTTCTCTGTCAAACCTGCGTGTTATAAATGTATGGTAAGTTCCGCTGATTTTTTGAATCTTAGATTCTGCCATATTTATACCAGCATTTAAAGCTAATTTATAGGCTAGGTATTCCCATGCAGCTTTATCAATGGTATCTGTTTTAGATGGAAACTTTGCAATCCATAAGTTTTTATCGTTGTCTAACACATTAGCCTTAGGTCTTGCACCACCTAATGAAGAACCAGGTGCGATAAGAACAGCAATCCATTTTCTAATGGTTTCATTATGGTCGTCATTTTCTAATTGGTAAACAGCTTCTTGTAAATCACCTAAAGAAGACCATGGTGGTGTAGGGCTGTGCTCATCATTATCAAGAAAAGGGCCATTTAAATCTGTTTTAAAACGTAAAGCACCCATTCTACTCTGATCATAAACACCCAGTAGATAATCTATTTCATAAAGTGTTTTGGCTTTTTCACTTTTAGCTCTTGCATTTTGTGCTGCTCTGCGTTTCATCAAGGTTTTTCCCCAAGTGTCTGGCATACTATCCAGAAAAACACCAAAATTCTCTTTATTTGTTGGATATTGTGCGCCAGAAAAAAAATCAAGATCTGGATCGAGTAGGTGCTGTGATTTACTTTTAAGCCACTTGCGATCATATTCAAAACTGAACGCTTTTTTACCTTTGGCAAAATGAGCCGATAAAGTTCCAACTATAGTAGGAGTATCTAGTCCTAACCAGTCTGCATAAACGTATATGTTAAATTTACCCTTTCCCATAGTATCTATAATAAATCAAGATCCTGTAGTTTTCTACCAAATTCATCATCATTAGCTAATTTTAAAAAATCATTTTGAAGATTAAGGACTCTAAAAACATTAAAATATAAACCTATTGAAACGGCAGGATCGCCTTTTTCTATGCGATAAAGTGTGGCTCTGTGAATCCCAGCACGTTCTGCTACTTGTTGTGTAGTTAGTTTTCTACGTTTCCTGGCAAGTTTAATGTTCTCACCTATTTGCTCAAAAATCTTCTGATATTTAGGAAGAAGTATTGTTTTCTTAGAGTTCATTATGTCGCTTATTTACAACAAATATAATATAAATGTATTAAATAAGCATCATTTAGTTAAAAATCCAAAAACCTTGAGTTTTTAATTGTGTAATCATAAAAAGTTCGAACCACTAACTCTATGAATGACAACACTTTGATGAATTTTGAAGAAAAGTAAAAACCTCTTTAAATAATTGATTTAAAGAGGTTTAGTTTGAGTTGTGGAGTCGGAGGGATTCGAACCCTCGTCCAAACAAGCAATGTTACTGCTTTCTACGTGTGTAGTCTCTGTTTAGATTTTCGTGAGATTGCCGGTCAGTGACTACCAACGCACCCCTTATCTTCAATTAAATTTCTCTCTCGCATCAAAGTCCTACAAGAGATAGGTTTACTTTTACGAAGTCACTATATCGATTGCCGTAAACCAAGGCTCTCGAGTGACTTCCTGCTTGTCTACCTTGTAGACCGAGGCGTAATCTTACTATAATTCAGATTATGCAGCTAGGGCGTAGTTATTCTCGCCGTTTAAAAAAGTTGAAATATGAGATTTACGAGCTATTTTCCAGCGCTCGACACGCTTACAATACCATTGATCTCGCTGTCAAAACCAGTCGACCCCAGTAGTATCACTCTCACAGATACTCCTTAACTCATAAGCTGTAAACATTATAAGTTCTCTTGTACGCTTTCGCGAAAGCGGAATAACAAATATAGCACTAAACCTTATATTTGCTCTTAATAAAATGCAAAAGCTATACCAACAATATAGCCTGCCAAAACTTCACACACATTATGAAATTTGCCATCATCACAGAACGTAAGAATCCGCCAGACAGAAGAGTTGTTTTCTCACCAGAAAAACTAGCCGAAGCACGAGAGCAGTTTGAAGATGCAAGTTTTGTAGTAGAAGAGTCAGACATACGAGTTTTTCCAGATATGGCATATACCATAAACGGTTTTGATGTACAAGAGGACGTAACAGATGCAGATGTAATGATAGGTGTAAAAGAAGTACCCCTCGATGCTTTGATACCAGATAAAAAGTATTTCTTTTTTAGTCATACTATAAAAAAGCAGCCTTATAACCGCAAGTTGCTCAAGGCTATTCTTGATAAAAATATTGAGATGTATGATCACGAGGTAATTACTAGAGAAGACGGAGCACGTCTCATAGGTTTTGGCCGTTATGCAGGTCTCGTAGGCGCATATAATGGTTTTAGACTACTAGGGCAGCGAGATGACTTATTTGAGCTTCCTAAAGTAGAGAGTCTAGCAGATCTTGATGCTGTAAAAGAAGAACTGGATAAAATTAATGTACCGGCAATAAAAATTTGTCTTTCTGGTAGTGGTAAAGTAGCCAGAGGTGCAAAGGAAATACTGGACCATCTTAAAATAAGAGAAGTAACAGACCAAGAGTACTTAAGTCAAGAATTTACAGAGCCAGTATATTGCCTTATAGATGTACTAGAATATAATAAAAGAAAAGATGGCCAGCCAGGCAGTAGAGCAGAGTTTTACAAAGATCCTTCTGGGTATGAGAGCGACTTTATGAAGTATGCAAAGGTTACAGATTATTTTATAGCGGGCCACTTTTATGGAGATGGCGCTCCTTACTTGTTTACGCGAGAAGATGCAAAACACCCAGATTTCAAAATCAACCTAGTTGCAGATATATCTTGTGATATAGATGGGCCAGTTGCAAGTACCATAAGACCATCTACCATTGCTGAGCCTTTTTATGGATACAACCCATATACTGAGAAAGAAGATAACTATGAGAATGAGGGTGTGATAGCTGTTATGGCGGTAGATAATCTTCCTTGTGAGTTGCCTAAGGATGCGAGTGAAGGTTTTGGAGAATTATTTTTGGAACACGTCATTCCAGCATTTTTTAATGATGATAAAAATGGTATACTTGAGCGTGCCCGTATGACGCAAGATGGTAAGCTTACCCCACGCTACGCTTACCTTCAAGATTATGTAGATGGTAGGGAATAATGTTAATAACGTCCTAATTTTCTTACAATATTTAATGTCATTTGGGGCTCTGTTTGTATCTTTGTACGTTCAATCAAAAGAATTACATGAAGGTTTTAATTACAGGTGCCACGGGATTAGTGGGGACAGCCCTAACAGAATTATGTCACAAGAATGGAATTGATGTTAACTATCTAACAACATCAAAAGATAAAATACAATCCAAAAATAATTACAAAGGATTTTACTGGAATACAAAAACAGATGAGATTGATGATGCCTGTTTTGAAGGTGTAGATACTATTTTTCATCTTGCTGGAGCTACGATTGCCCAGCGCTGGTCTGTAGAAAATAGGAAAGCTATCTTTGAAAGCCGGGTTGTAACTACAAGGTTACTTTATAGTACGCTTTCGCGAAAGCATAAAAATGGCGAGACTGTTACCGTAAAGCATTTTATTACTGCAAGTGCTATAGGAGGGTATCCGTCTTCTTTTACAAAATTATATGATGAGTCTTATCCTGAATATGCATCTGGCTTTTTGGGTCAGGTGGTGGAACAATGGGAGACAGCTGCACTGGAATTTCAAAAAATAGATGTTATGACCTCTAGAGTACGCACAGGGGTAATACTTGATAAAGAAGCGGGTGCATTACCTAAGCTTATGAAGCCTATTTCTTATGGAGCAGGTGCGCCGTTAGGTACTGGTAAGCAATGGCAATCGTGGATACATATAGATGATATGGCTGGTATATATTACCACATTTATGAAAACAAATTATCTGGCGTTTATAACGGCGTTGCACCCGCACCAGTAACCAATAAAAAGTTTACAGAAGTGGTGGCAGATGAGTTAGGTAAACCACTTATACTTCCTAAAGTACCTGCGTTTGCTCTTAAGCTTATGCTGGGCGATATGGCTGCGGTGGTTTTAGAAAGCCAGAAGGTAAGTGCCCTTAAAATACAAGAAGACGGTTATAAATTTAAATACAGTGATATAGATAGTGCAGTAGCAGACTTGCTCGCATAAAAAAAGCCACTCGATAGAGTGGCTTTTTAATTATATAGCTTATTGAACTTATGCTTTTGTCGCTTGAAGTTTTACAGTAAGCTGGATATCATCAGAGATAAACTTATCTCCTAAGTTATCAAAGATAGATTTTGATCCATAATTTACTCCCCAGTTTGTACGGTCTATTGTAAATGGCTCACTTGTAAGTGTCATATTTGCTCCATCTACGCTATAAGTTACAGGGAACTCAATGTTCTTCTTTTGATCTCTTATTGTAAGATTACCTTGCATCATTTTCTTTCCTTCTTTTTCTGTAACTCCAGTTACTTCAAAAGCTGCTGTAGGATATTTTGCCACATTAAAGAAGTGATCTTCTTTACCCTCAGCCTGTCCTTTAAGGTGTCCTTCTAAAGATGCTTTACCATCACCTTCTAGATCTGTAACTGTAATACTAGTCATATCTATTAAGAAAGTACCTGTAATTTTGTCTCCAGCTACTTTTACAACACCACTCTCGATGTTTATAGTACCCGTGTGATTTTCTGTTGGCTTGCTACCTACCCAGTCTATAGTAGACGCACTAGTGTCTACAGTAAATTTCATAGCATCTGCTACAGTTGCAACTTCTTTAGCTTCGGTAGCCTCAGTTTCGTTTGTTTTGTCTCCCTTACAAGACACAGTTCCTGCTATTAGAGCAATTACTGCAAGAGTATTTAAAATTTGTTTTTTCATTTTGATATATATTTAGTGAACTGCAAAATTAACATTTATTCATAGTCGTCTTCTTAATAATTTCATAAATACATCATATTAATGTAAATAAGTTTTTGGTAAAGTTGGAAGTGAGCATTTTTAAAGAGGGAAGGTGGATTGACTCAGACTGTTTTTATAGTACTAAAAAAGCAATGACATTTTGACATTTTACAGCAATTGGCAGTACTTTTGCCGTTTCAGTAAAAAATTGATTTAAGACCACTATGGCAACAGAAGATAAAAAACAAGATACTACCGTAGACGAGGCTGCTCAAGAGCAGCTTGTAAACGAGGCAGAGCAGGCAAATGAGACTAAAGAAGCCGAAGATGCGGCTCCTAAAGATGAGCGTACTGAGCTAGAAGTTGCTCAAGATGATCTTGCTGCCGAGAAAGATAAGTTTTTACGCCTATTTGCAGAGTTTGAAAATTATAAGCGACGCACTACAAAAGAACGTATAGAATTATATAAAACTGCAGGTCAAGAGGTAATACAAGCATTATTACCTGTGGTAGATGATTTTGATAGAGCGCTTAATGAGTTTAAAGGTGATAAGGATGACGTACACGTAAAAGGTATGACACTTATAAGTAATAAATTCAAGGAGACCCTTAAGTCTAAAGGTCTTGAAGAAATGGAAGTAAAGGCTGGAGATGCTTTTGATGCAGATCAGCACGAGGCTATCACTCAAATTCCTGCACCTAGCAAGAAGCTAAAGGGTAAAATTGTAGATGTGATTGAAAAGGGGTATAAACTAGGTGACAAGATCATCCGGTTTCCTAAAGTAGTTACAGGGCAATAATATAAATAGTATAAGGAAAAGTGTAGGTGAGCATCTACCATCCTTAATGATTTAAGAGTACTCAGTCTTACTGAGTTTTTATTATGAAAGAAGATTTTTACGACATATTAGGTATCTCAAAAGGAGCTACTGCAGCAGAGATTAAGAAGGCATACCGTAAGAAGGCAGTACAGTATCACCCTGATAAAAACCCAGGTGATGAAACTGCAGAGGCAAACTTTAAGAAGGCAGCAGAGGCTTATGAGGTATTAAGTGATGAGCAAAAACGTGCTCGCTATGATCAATATGGTCATCAAGCCTTTGAAGGCGGCGGCGGCTTCGGCGGTGGCGGGATGAATATGGATGATATCTTTAGCCAGTTTGGAGATATCTTTGGCGGTGCTTTTGGCGGTGGCGGAGGTGGTTTCTCTGGTTTTGGAGGAGGCTTTGGCGGCGGTCAGCGCCGTGTGAAAGGAAGTAACCTTCGTATACGAGTGAAGCTTACGCTAGAAGAAATAGCAAACGGCGTAGAGAAAAAAATCAAGGTAAAGCGTAAGAAGCAAGCAGCTGGCGTATCATATAAAACTTGTACAACTTGTAATGGTGCTGGGCAAGTAACAAAAATCCAGAATACTATCTTAGGTCGTATGCAAACTAGTGCACCTTGTACTACTTGTGGTGGATCAGGACAAATGATAGACAAGCGTCCTTCTGGAGCAGATGCTCAAGGGCTTACTGTAGAGGAAGAAACTGTAAGTATCAAAATACCAGCAGGAGTTGTAGATGGAATGCAACTTAAAGTGACGGGTAAAGGTAACGAGGCGCCAGGTAATGGAATCGCTGGAGACTTACTAGTAGCTATAGAAGAAAAAGATCACGACTTTTTACAGAGAGAAGGAGATAATTTACACTACGACCTTTATATAAGTATAAGTGAGGCCGTACTTGGTACATCAAAAGAGATAGATACTGTAACTGGTAAAGTGCGTATCAAAATAGAAGAGGGTGTACAGAGTGGTAAGATATTACGTTTACGAGGTAAAGGTATCCCATCTATAAATGGATATGGTAAAGGAGATCTACTTGTACACGTAAATGTGTGGACGCCTAAAACTCTTAATAAAGAACAAAAGCAGTTTTTTGAAAAAATGGCTACCGATGATAACTTCTCACCAAATCCAGAAACAGGCGATAAGTCATTCTTTGAGAAGGTAAAAGATATGTTCTCTTAACAGCCGTTTTCAAATTTTATGAAACCAAATTAATTGGGTTCATAAAAAAAAGTTATATTTGAATAACGTTAAACAATGTTTGACGTTATTTTTCTTTTTCATAGCAATTTTTTTTCCCATCCTGAGCTTACGCCTAGGGTGGGTTTTGCTTTTAAGACGTTTTGTAATTAGGTAATTACACATAGGTGAGCGTTGTTTAATTATTCTCACATCTGCGGGTTTATAATTTTCCTAAAATATACACAACACGCATACGTCACTCAGGTCATATCCCTATCTTAGCTTGATTAACGTCTTTATATGAATTCACTACTTGTAGCAGATACGGTTTCAAAAAAGTTTGGAGACTTTACTGCACTTAACGATGTGTCTATTACCGTACCAGAGGGGAGTATTTTTGGACTTTTAGGTCCTAATGGAGCTGGTAAAACGACACTTATACGCATCATAAACCAGATTACAATGCCAGATACTGGTAGTGTGACCTTAGGAGGAGAACCTTTACAACAACATCATATACGTGATATAGGCTATATGCCAGAAGAGCGTGGTTTGTATAAATCTATGAAGGTAGGAGAGCAAGTACTCTATCTCGCACAGCTTAAGGGGATGTCTAAGGCCGAAGCAAAAACAAGAGCAAAGCACTGGTTTGAAAAACTTGAGATAGGTGACTGGTGGGGTAAAAAAATACAAGAACTTTCTAAGGGACAAGCTCAAAAAATACAGTTTGTGGTTACGGTAATGCACCAGCCTAAATTGCTCATTTTTGATGAACCTTTCAGTGGTTTTGACCCTATAAATGCAAACCTTATTAAAGACGAGATTTTGCAACTTAGAGATGAGGGTGCAACAGTCATCTTTAGTACACACCGTATGGAGTCTGTAGAGGAGCTATGTGATCATATTGCACTCATAAATAAGTCTAACAAGATTTTGGATGGTGAGATAAACACCATAAAGAGAGCATATCAAAACAATACGTTTGATATAGGGGTACAAGTGGTAGATGAGACCGCTTTCGCGAAAGCGCAACAACAACTAGCCTCTTCTTTTAAAATTACTCCTGCACAGTTCAAAAGCTTAGGTAATGAACATAAATTGCGAGTTGAAATGGGTGATAATGGCACGCCAAATGAGCTACTAAGCACCTTACAAACGTATGGAGAAGTAACACACTTTGTAGAAGTGATACCGAGTGTAAACGATATTTTTATTCAAACCGTTAGTCAGAACAAATGAGCATCCTTTCTTTAATAATAAAGCGAGAATATATCGCACGAGTAAGAAATAAGTCATTCTTGATAATGACTTTTCTCAGTCCGCTTATTTTGGTAGGTATGATATTGCTTATCTCTTATTTAACACAGCTCAATAGTGAAGATAAACGCACAATTGTAGTGGTTGATGAGTCTGGACAATTTGAAACTGTATTTTTTAATACAGATAAGACAAGCTATGTACACCTAAGTGATCAAGGGCTTGATGCTGGTAAGGAAGTTGCAAAAGATGATGTTTATTATGGCCTCATTCATATCTCAAAAAACCCAGAAACGGCTACAAATCCGGTTACGTTTTATGGTAATGAAACGCCCTCATATGACTTTATAGGAGATATAGAAAAGCGCATCGAAAAGAGAATTACAGATCAAAACTTAGTTGCACAAGGTATAAACCTCACGGCACTAGAGACTGCAAAAAGCACGATAGATATTAATATAGAAAACTTCTCTGGTGAGTCTAGCTCAAAGATGAGTAACTGGGTGAAAGCAGGTTTTGGGGGTGCTGCGGGGTATCTTCTTATGATGTTTATTATTATATATGGTAATATGGTAATGCGTTCTGTGATTGAGGAAAAGACTAATAGAATTATAGAGGTAATTATCTCTTCTGTAAAGCCCTTCCAGCTTATGCTAGGTAAAATACTAGGTACAACACTGGCGGGCATCACGCAGTTTGCTATATGGGTTCTAGTAGGTGGGGTGTTACTGGTGGTTCTTACAGCAGTTTTTGGGGTAGATCCATCTGCTGCAACCTCAGTAAATCCTGCAGCATCACAAGCTCAAGAGATAGCTCAAGACCCTAATATGATGATAGAGTTATTACAAGAGATTCAAAAATTACCTTTGCTACAGCTAGTGGGTGGTTTCTTTATTTACTTTATAGGCGGGTACTTTTTATACAGTTCTATTTATGCGGCTATAGGCGCAGCGGTAGATAATGAGACAGATACACAGCAGTTTATGTTGCCTATTATTATGCCACTTATGCTGGCTATATATGTAGGCTTTTTTGCAGTAATAGATAATCCTCACGGTACGGTAGCAACAGTATTTTCTATTATACCGCTTACATCACCTATTGTGATGTTAATGCGCATACCCTTTGAAGTGCCACTATGGCAAATTATATTATCCATAACATTACTTATAGCCACCTTTATTTTTACAGTGTGGTTTGGATCAAAAATATACCGAGTAGGGATCCTTATGTATGGAAAAAAACCTACTTATAAAGATTTAATAAAATGGTTAAAATACTAGCGATACTTCTCTATCTACAAGAAGAAACGGTAGATAAGGTAAAGGACATTATAGAGCAAGATATCTGGGGCACAATAAAAGAGTGGCTTAGTTTTGAACTTATAAGTCTAGGTAAAGAACCTAATCATATAGGCTTTACCGTAGGGCATCTCATTGTTCTTATCATTGCATTTATACTCACAAGTATTGTGCTTAAGTGGGTGCGTGTTTTAATGACACGTAGAATGGAAGGTGACGACAAGCTCAAGTTTGTGAGTGTTTTTAAATTTATAAAATACATCGCTTATATAGTAGTAGTGCTTGCAACGATGAGTGCTTCTGGTATTGATATAACGGTGTTGCTTACAGCCTCTGCAGCTTTATTTGTAGGTCTTGGTCTTGCTTTACAAGAAGTCTTTCAAGATGTAATAGGGGGGATTTTGATAATGGTTGATAAATCAATTTCGGCAGGTGATATTATTGAGATGGATGGTCGTGTAGGTAGAGTATTTGAAATAAAACTGCGCACCACTAGAGCTCTTACTAGAGATGATAAAGTGATTATAATACCTAATCACAAGTTTATTACAGACACCGTATATAACTATACCCAAAATCATAAAACTACTAGAGAAAACGTAAAAGTAGGTGTCGCATACGGTAGCGACACCAGAGCGGTAGAAAAGATATTACTGGAGTGTGCAACAGAGCACCCGGATATTTTAAAACATCCTAAACCTTTTGTGCTTTTTGAAAATTTTGGAGATAGTTCGCTAGATTTTGGACTCTATTTCTGTGTGAGGGACAGCTTTGTAGATCCTAGAATAAAAAGTGCTTTACGATATGCGATAGATGACCGCTTTCGCGAAAGCGGAATTACCATCCCATTCCCGCAGCGCGATTTACATCTTTTTAATACTGATAGACCAGTGTTTGTACCAAGAGAGAAACCTGAGGAGAATAATTCACTTGCCAAAAATGATACTATAAATGAGTAAAACTGCCAGATTTATTATTGCTTTACTATTGTTTACAGGGACAGTGAGCGCACAGTTGACAGATTTGGCACGAGTAGAGTATACCTATTTCCCACAGAGTGATTCAGATAATTCTTTTAGGAGGTTTAGATCATTCATAAACGTACCTGTAAAACTTAAAGAAGATGTTTACTTAGTACCAGGTTTTGAGTACCGAAATGTAAATTTAAAATTTGAAGATGTTACTCCTTTTAGTCGTAAGGACTTAGACAGATTTCAATCTTTTAGTTTTTCGCTAGGCTATACACAAAAGCTGAATGACAAGTGGCGTTTAGGTGCAAAGATAGGTTCAAGAATTACTTCAAACTTTACTACAGAAACCTTTTCTAGCAGTGATGTAGTACACACTGGGGCAGTATATTTTATTAATGATAAAACTAAAGATGGTCTTGATAAACCGTGGAGACTTATTATAGGTGGGAGATATGATACAGAGTCGGGTAGACCGTTTCCATTACCTTTTGTAAATTACTATCGTGAGTTTCACCCAGACTGGTCGTTTACCTTAGGGGTGCCTAAGTCTAATATAAAACGCTATTTTGGTAAAAACAGAGAGCACATCATTCAGAGTTTTTTAAGTCTGGATGGTTTTTATGCAAACATTCAAGATAATGTAGAAGTAAATATACCAGAAGGGGAGTTTGAAACAGCAGAGAGTATCTCTATGACGGTAGCTCTTTTTGGATTAGGGTATGAATATTGCTTTACAAAACACCTAGTGTTTTATTTTTATGCTGGACACACCGTTATAAACGACATACGACTACGTGATGTAGATCGTAATGACGTTTTTACAATAAATGATAAGAACACTTTTTATGGTCGTTCTGGAATAAAATTTAAATTATAATAATGGCAAAGATTTTAATTATAGAAGATGAGGCTGCGATAAGACGCGTTCTTACTAAGATATTATCTGAAGAGAGTAAGGACTATCAGGTAGAAGAAGCTGGAGATGGCCTAGAGGGTATAAATAAAATTCGAGAAGAAGATTATGACCTTGTACTTTGTGATATTAAAATGCCAAAAATGGATGGTGTTGAGGTACTAGAGGCCGCTCGTAAACTCAAGCCAGAAGTGCCTATGGTAATGATCTCTGGTCACGGTGATCTTGATACGGCTGTAAACACAATGCGCCTGGGCGCTTTTGATTATATATCAAAACCACCAGACCTTAATAGATTACTTAACACCGTGCGCAACGCACTAGACCGCAAAACGCTCGTGGTAGAAAATATAAAGCTCAAAAAGAAAGTGAGCAAGAAGTACGAGATGGTAGGTGAGAGTGAAGAAATAGGGCAGATCAAAGCGATGATTGAGAAGGTGGCTCCTACAGATGCCCGCGTGCTCATTACGGGACCTAATGGAACAGGTAAAGAACTTGTGGCGCACTGGCTACACGAAAAAAGTGAGCGTTCTAAAGGACCACTTGTAGAGGTAAACTGTGCCGCAATACCTTCAGAGCTTATAGAAAGTGAACTTTTTGGCCACGTAAAAGGAGCTTTTACAAGTGCAAATAAGGATCGCGCAGGTAAATTTGAAGCAGCAAATGGAGGTACCATATTTCTTGATGAGATAGGCGATATGAGCCTATCTGCACAAGCCAAAGTACTAAGAGCACTACAAGAAAGTAGAGTGCAGCGAGTAGGTAGTGATAAAGACATTAAAGTAGACGTGCGCGTAGTAGCAGCGACTAATAAAAACCTAAAGCAAGAAATTGCAGATGGAAACTTTAGAGAAGATTTATATCACAGGCTTGCGGTTATACTCATTAAAGTACCTGCACTTAATGACCGTCGTAACGATATTCCTATTCTTATAGCACATTTTGCAAAGAAGATCTCGCAAGAGCAAGGCACAGCGCTTAAAACATTTTCAAGCAAAGCCATAGACCTTTTAAAAGCTTATGACTGGACGGGTAATATACGAGAATTACGCAACGTGGTTGAGCGTCTTATTATCTTAAGTGGGGCAGAGGTTACAGAGGGAGATGTAAAACTATTTGCAAGTAAATAACAGATGGTATGAGTGATATGGATTACAACACATTTAAGGTAACAGCGCCCGTAAAGCTTTCAGATAAGAGCACGACGCTTTTTCAAGATCAAGAAGAAAAAGAACTAGAGAAAAAACTCAAAAAAGTACGCAAGAAGCTCGGTAAACTTCAAGACACAATGTACGCACACGATAAGTATGCGGTACTCGTATGTTTGCAGGGTATGGATACCTCTGGTAAAGATAGTCTCATACGCGAGGTATTTAAAGACTTTAATGCCCGCGGTGTTGAGGTGCAAAGTTTTAAAGTGCCTACAGACCTTGAGCTAGGTCACGATTATCTATGGCGCCACTATATCGCACTACCCCAGAGAGGAAAATTTGCCGTACACAACCGTACACATTATGAAAATGTGCTAGTTACTCGCGTACACCCGCAATACATTCTGGGCGAAAACCTTCCAGGTATAAACACCGTAGAAGATGTAAATCAAGCCTTCTGGGATAAGCGTTTTGAACAGATCAAAAACTTTGAAAAGCATCTTGTAGAAAACGGTACACTCATCTATAAATTCTTTTTGCATCTATCAAAAGATGAACAAAAAAATAGACTACTACGCCGCCTTGAGAAAAAGGAAAAAAATTGGAAATTTTCTGCCGGTGACCTTAAAGAGCGCAAGCTATGGGACACCTATCAAACCTATTATGAAGACGCCATAAACCGCACCTCTACAGATAAAGCACCTTGGTATGTAATTCCAGCAGATAATAAGTCAGCAGCTCGTCTAGCGGTAGCAAGTATATTGCTAGAGACACTCTCACAATATAAAGATATACAAGAGCCAGAGCTAGATGATAAAACAAAGGCAAATCTTTCAGCATACAAAGAACAGTTAGAAAATGAATAAAGTACTCAAAAACATCTTTACCGTTGCCGTAGTGGTAGGGACTTCCGCTTTCGCGAAAGCGCAAAACGACTCAATCACAGTTCGTAAGATCTACACAGAAGCATTAACAAAAGGGCAGAGCTACCAGTGGCTCGATTACTTGTCTAACGATATAGGCTCTCGACTAAGCGGAAGTCTAGGTGCCGAAAGAGCCGTAACCTGGACAAAAGCCGAGCTTGAAAAAGCAGGTCTTGATAAAGTCTGGTTACAACCCGTAATGGTACCTAAGTGGGTACGTGGCGAGGCAGAAAGAGCACATATAGAAGGAGAAAATGCACGCATAACCTCTGTGCCTATTTGTGCACTAGGAGGATCTGTGGCAACTAAGTCTGTAGGACTTAGAGCAAACGTAGTAGAGGTAATGGGTATAGAGGAGCTCAAAGCGCTAGGAGAAGAAAATGTAAAGGGCAAAATAGTCTTTTATAATCGCCCTATGAATGATGAGCTTATACGCACCTTTCAAGCGTATGGTGGTTGTGTAGACCAGCGATATGCAGGCGCTATGGAGGCTGCAAAGCTAGGTGCAGTGGGAGTGATAGTAAGGTCTGTTACGCACAGTATAGATGATTACCCACATACGGGGTCTATGTCTTATGGAGATTTACCTATTTCAAAACGTATACCTGCAGCTGCCATAAGTACAAAAGGGGCAAACCTGTTAAGTACATCTTTAAAGCTCAATCCAGAGTTAAAATTCTTTTACAAGATGTCTTGTAAAAATATGGGAGAAGTTGAGTCGTACAATGTAATAGGTGAGATAACAGGGAGTGAGTTTCCTAATAAATATATGGTTGTAGGAGGTCATCTAGACTCTTGGGATCTAGGAGATGGCTCTCACGATGATGGCGCAGGAGTTGTGCAGAGTATGGAAGTGTTACGACTTATGAAGGCAGTAGGTTATAAACCTAAGCATAGCATACGTGTGGTATTATTTATGAATGAAGAAAACGGTTTGCGTGGAGGTAGAAAATATGCAGAAGAAGCTAAGGCAAAAGGTGAGCAACACATCTTTGCCCTAGAGAGTGACTCAGGTGGGTTTACACCTAGAGGCTTCTCCTTTGATACAGATGATCGTAACTATAATGAAGTACTAAGCTGGAAATCACTTTTTGAGCCTTACCTCATACACGACTTTACAAGAGGAGGTAGTGGTGCAGATATTGGTCCGCTTAAAGCTACAAATGATGGGATTGTACTAGCTGGTTTACGACCAGACTCGCAACGTTATTTTGACCATCACCACGCGGCAATTGATACTTTTGATGCGGTAAATAAACGAGAACTAGAACTAGGTGCAGCAACTATGACAAGTCTAGTGTACTTAATGGATAATTATATTCAAAAGCCTGCCAAATTAATACAGGCACCCATAAAGCAATAAGGGTTTTAGATAATGCCTTTTTCTTGATAAATGGCAATACCTTTATCTATCATATCACTAATGGATGCTTCTAGCGAGGCGTCCATTTTTTTTATATGAAAACAACTCTTGCCCTTAAGACATTTTTTAAGTGCAGGGTCTAGGTCTGTAAAAGCCGCAACATCTGTATAAATGGGGAAGAAGTAAAGTCTGCAGTCTTTGGGTTTGGGTATCACACTTGCAAAGTAATGACCATCAACTTTTTGTTTGCCTTGCATTGTCGGTATAGTTCCCGCCGCCTCAAGACCCGCGCTGTCGTCTTTTCTTAGTTGTAGCTTGTCTTCGTGTGCTTTAATAAGTGTTCTTAAAGCTAGGTCTATTTCTATAGGGTTAGTGAGCATAGGTATTATGTACTATGTGATTAATGCTTTAAGATAAGAATTTGCTATTAAACTACTCGGTCTTTGTTTATGGATGAAGTATTTTTGCGCTTTCGCGAAAGCGTAAAAAAAATCCAACCTAATGCAGTTTTCAGACTACACAAAAGAATTTGGCACAAACCTTAAAATAGCATTTCCTATTATGCTGGGGCAGCTGGGTCACATACTTGTAGCACTTGCAGATAACTTGATGGTAGGACAATTAGGAGCAGCACAACTGGCGGCTGTAAGCCTAGGTAACAGTCTCGTTTTTATAGCACTCTCTATAGGTATAGGTTTTTCATTTGCCATCACGCCACTTGTGGCAGAGGCAGATGGTCAGGGTAATATAGAAAAGGGGAGACTGCACTTTCACCACGGGGTGATTATGTGTGCTGTAAACGGTGTGTTGCTTTTTGTAACCTTGCTTATTGCAAAGCCTGTTTTGTATATGCTAGATCAACCACCAGAGGTGGTGGCGCTTGCGATACCTTACCTTGAGATTGTAGCGCTGTCTATGATTCCGCTTATGATTTTTCAAGCATTTAAGCAGTTTGCAGATGGATTATCACAAACTAAATATGCGATGTATGCTACCATACTTGCAAATATTGTAAATGTCTTATTTAACTATGTGCTCATTTACGGGATTTGGATTTTCCCAAGACTTGAGGTAGAAGGTGCTGCCTGGGGAACACTCATATCACGATTTTTTATGCTGGGACTGTTGATATTTATGCTTTCGCGAAAGCGTAAATTTAAATCTTACTTTTTCTGGGATGGAGCGAGTCACATAAGGCTTAGCGAGTTTAAAACACTTATAAAATTAGGTTTTCCTACAGCCTTACAAATGCTTTTTGAAGTAGGGGTGTTTACGGCAGCTATTTTCTTATCTGGTATTCTGGGGACTAATGCCCAGGCGGCAAATCAAATTGCGCTTAATCTTGCGTCTATGACATTTATGATAGCTGTAGGGCTGGGAGTCACGGGTACCATACGTGTAGGAAACCAAAAGGGCAAAAGGGATTATCCAAATTTGAGGCGTATCGCTTTTTCTATCTTTATACTTTGTTTCCTTATCGAGGCGGTCTTTGCTGTAGGTTTTATAGTGCTTAAAGACTGGTTGCCTCCTTTTTATATAGATAATCCAGAGGTGATATTTATGGCAGCACAGTTGCTTGTTGTGGCAGCATTGTTTCAGCTCAGCGATGGAGTGCAAGTTACGATTCTAGGTGCGTTGAGAGGTTTACAAGATGTAAATATTCCTACAGTGATATGTTTTATAGCTTACTGGGTAATAGGCTTCCCGGTGATGTGGTATTTTGGGAAAGAGGCGCAAATGGGTGTACAAGGCATCTGGGTAGGGCTACTGGTAGGGCTCACAGCATCTGCCACAATGCTATACTTTAGATTTAACTACCTTAGTAAAAAGTTGATAAGTGGGGTGTAACCGCACCATAACAAGAGATATATAAATAGATAATTATGACAGTACCAAAGTTCTTACTAGGTGATAATTCAGATTTTTCTGATCATATTTTTGTGATTCATACAGAGTTTCCTCGTTTTATAATAGATCTCACTATTGATGAGATAGAGTGGTTTGAAGAGTTTGACCGTCAAGACGAAGATGAGCTTGCCTCAGAGACCGAAAATGCTATAAAAGAAGCTACAGAGTGGTACGACGCCGAAATGGAAAAATTTGAGAAAGAGTAGGTAATGGAGCAACTCGTACAGTATGATCAAGAGCTTTTTTTATTTTTAAACGGTCTAGGTAGTACCACCTGGGATCAGTTCTGGCTTATTGTAACAAATAAGCTTAGCTCTATACCCTTATATGCGCTCTTACTTTTCTTTATTTACAAGCAGTACGGGATGAAGGGTACACTCATTACTGTGGTATGCGTAGCATTACTCATTACTGGGGTAGACCAACTTGCAAATGCTTTTAAGCACGGTTTTATGAGACCAAGACCGTGTAGAGTTGCCGCTTTTGAAACTACCATAAGATACATTGCAGAGCGTTGTGGTCGTTATGGATATTATTCTGCACACGCTGGTAATAGTATGGCTGTTGCCGTTTTTGCAGGTCTAGCGCTTAGGCGTAGTTATAAGAATTTGATTTTCTTTTTACTTTTTTGGTCTGCGCTAGTCGGTTATAGTCGCATTTATGTGGGAGTACATTATCCTGGCGATGTCCTTACTGGGTGGATTATAGGAGCAGCCATAGGCTATGGTCTTTATAAATTGCAGCAGTTTTTGATTGTGAAATATGGTCAGAGATCTTGACACTCTTTACCAGGGGTAAATGGTGTATAAGTATCTTTATACTCCTTACGTATACTCACACCATTAGGAATGTTGCGGAAATCTAGGTATATAGATATTTTTGCTGGCTCTGTAAGCTTGCTATAGGTGGCTTTATAATTGTACATTACAACAGAATGACCATTGCCATATATCTTCCCTAATTCTAGATTCTCTAGCTTGCCAAAGTCCTTATTTATCAATTCACAAGTACATTCTATTTTTTTTGCAGAGAGCCCTCTACTTAATCCATTACTTACTTTAGGACCATCTAACCATTCCTTTAGTAGTTGTTGATCTTGTGGTGATTTACAGTGGTTAAAGTAAAAAAGTGCGGCATTATGAGCAATGTCTTTACTTTTTTGTGACAGCTGATTTTCTTTAATAGAAATAGGTTCAAATGAAGATTTGCAAGCTGTGATTACTATCAGACAGAGAACTATAAGTATTATCTTATTCATTAGCGAGTTTTAATAGTTGCTGTGCGGCTATAAAGGGAGAAACCTCTCCCTGAGCTACTTTAGATAAGACAGCATCTAGTTTACTTACCACCTTCTCATTTACATAAAATGCGTCTTTGAGCTTATTTTCTATAGTTTGTAGTAGCCAGAATTTATTTTGCTCGGCTCTTTTTGTTTCAAAATACGTTGAGGTTTTTGTTGTTGCGGTATAATCAGATATGAGTTTCCATACCTCTTCAATCCCCGTGTTTTCTAGCGCGCTACAGGTTGTAACCTTTGGTGTCCAGTTGCTGGGTTTAGGAGGGAAAAGGTGTAACGCTTTCGCGAAAGCGGTCTTAGCCAGCTTTGCAGCTTTTGTATTACCACCGTCTGCTTTATTGATCACTATGGCATCTGCCATCTCAATAATACCTCTTTTAATGCCTTGTAGCTCATCACCAGCCCCAGCTAGTTTGAGTAGCAAAAAGAAGTCTACCATAGAGTGTACGATGGTCTCGCTCTGACCTACACCCACCGTTTCGATAATAATCACGTTATAACCTGCAGCTTCACAAAGGATGATGGCTTCTCGTGTTTTACGAGCTACACCTCCCAGAGATTTTCCAGATGCGCTGGGACGTATGTAAGCTTTAGGGTTTTGAGCAAGTGTATACATTCTAGTTTTATCACCTAGAATACTACCGTGGGAGACTGAGCTTGTAGGGTCTACCGCTAGTACGGCAACTTTATGTCCTTGTGAGGTAAGATAGTTACCAAAGGTTTCTATAAAAGTACTCTTGCCTACGCCAGGCACGCCGGTAATACCTATCCTTACAGATTTATTAGCCTTACTAAGGCAAGCTTCTATAAGTTGTTGTCCTTTATCTTGATGTGATTGTACAGTGCTCTCTATGAGAGTGATACCTTGAGATAGTGCCGTGATATCTCCTTGAGCTATAGCAGTTGCTAGCTCTTGAGTATTTATAGTTTTTTGCCTTTTACGAGTCTTGTAAAACGCAGGATTAATACTCTTGTTGATATGTGTTGCATCTTTACTCACAGAAGTACCAAATTACTACTTTCTTCATAATTATGTGAGTTTAAGAGTTGCGTTTTATCCCTAAAAGAATTGCTAAGGGTAAAGAAGTAAAACTAGAGTTGTGAGTCTTTGTACTTCTTTTTGACCTTTGCTTTAAGCTTTGCAAGATCTGCGTGTGATTGCTTTATCTGGAACTCCATAGGTACTAGCACTTCTAATATGTGCACGGGTAACCAGCTGTCATCTATAAGACGTTTGAGAAGTATGAGCACCATCTCGTCTTGAATCATACAAGCGCCCACAATGTTTGTAGGTGTTTTATGCTCCATAGCAGCTATTACATCTAGCCAGTCACGATCTGCACTACCCTTTACAATATCTAGCCTGTTTGGCGTGATACCTTCTTCTGCCATTCGGGATACTATCTTGTGACAAAACTTATTGCGGCTTACGCTTTCCTTAGCTAGAAATCTTTTATACTCTGTAATCTCAACTTCTTCTGCAGCATTAAAATAGCGACGCTCTGCCCAGAAACATTCGTCTAGCAGGTCGTTAAGATTTTCATATGCAATATCGAGGTGATTCATATACTGAGCTTCAAATATAGACTAGTCGCAGTATTTAAAATAGTCTTACTTCATTATTACTTAAAAATTATGAATAGTTTATTTATAATCTAGTAGTATCTTAATGGGCTGTTAACTCAAAAAAAATAAAACTTTTTGCAACATTGCAAAAAAGACCTCGTCTTTAAGAAGAATAGCAATAATAAACCAATCAAAACCAACCATCCATTTTGCTAGTTAGTGATCTCATACAAAAATGCAAGGCAAATGATAGAAAGGCACAGCTGCAGCTGTACAATAAATACTGTGATGGTATGTATTGCGTAGCCTTTAGATTTTTAAAAAATGCATTTGAGGCAGAAGAGGCAATGCACGAGGGCTTTATAAATGCCTTTGCAAAGCTTCATCAGTTTACGGGAGAAGTCACCTTTGGAGCCTGGCTTAAGCGCATCGTGATTAATAAAAGTCTCGATATGATCAAGGCAAAAAAAGCAACACTTATCCCACTTAATGAGGAAGTAATGGGCAAGGTAGATGATGATAATGATTGGAATGTGGCAGACGGGGTAACCGTAGATCACATTAAGAAAACCATCAGTGAGCTTCCTGAGCGATATGAGTATCCTCTTATGCTATTCTTAATAGAGGGATACGATCACCAGGAGATCTCAGAGATATTACAGATTACAGAAGTCGCTTCTAGAACGCTGGTGCACCGCGGTAAGAAGAAGCTTCAACAACACTTAAAGACCCTTAATTATGGCACAGGATATTAGAGAGCTTATCAAGAGCGAGAGCGGTGAGCAAGAGCAGCTGCGAGAAGGCCACTTATCACGTTTTGAGCAATTACTTGAAGAGCGTATGCCAGAAGAGCAAAAACCTTCTAAGCCTAAAGGCGGTATATTTTTATGGATGAAGATAGCAGCCGTACTTATTATCGCTGGTGGTATTGTAATGATGGTGTATAATAACGCTTTCGCGAAAGCGGAAGACGCACCCATAGTACAAGCTACCCCAGAAAATACAGAAACGGTAGAACCAGAAATCTTATTAAGTGCGATATCGCCAGAATTTAAAAAAGTAGAAGATTACTACCTGGCTAGTGTAAACCTAGAGATTGCCCGTCTTGAGATAACAGATGATAACAAGGAGCTTATAGATGCTTTTATGAAACAGCTGTCAGATCTTGATGCAGAGTATAAAAGTCTTAATCGTGAGATTACCGAAAGTGGTGTAAGTGAAGAGATGGTAAACGCAATGATAGAAAACTTAAAATTGCGTGTGGAGCTTATGATAAAGCTCAAAGCAAAACTTAAAGAAATGAAAAACGCTGCTCAACAAGAAGCAGCCATTCAAACAGTATAAGATGAAACAGTATAAGATATTATGGACAGTGATGATGTTACTATTTGTAGCATCTGGGAGTGTACTCGCTCAGGCCAAAAAGACAAAGTTAACAGAACGATTTTCTGTAAATAAAGATGTGCAAATAGATGTAGACACACGTTATGCAGATGTGATTTTTGAAACCTGGAACAAAAACGAAGTCTCTATAGAGGCTTATGTAGAGGGAGAAAATGCAAGTGATGCAGTACGATCTTGGGATCTAGATGTAAGTGGTAACAGCAACCAAGTGCGTGTTACAAGTAAGGGAGGTTATGGTGATGTAAAAGTATATGATCTAAGTGATTTAGATAATGTACATCTTGATCTAGACTTAGGAGAGATTATAGGGCAATCACTAAGCATAGTAGAGCCTGTGATGAATGGCCTTGTAGGCCCATTACTAGAAGGTATCTCTGGAGCACGACTTCCAGATGAGTACTATGAAGAAATGGGAAAAATGAAATTTGACCACGAGGCATATAAAAGAGAAGGTAGAGCTTACATAAAGCGATGGGAACGTGAGATGGATAAGAGTTTTGGTCCTGAGTTTGAGCATAAAATGGAGAAGTGGGAGAAAGAAGCAGAGCAAAGATCTGAAGACTGGAGCGAGCGCCTTATAGAGCAATCTGGCATTCCAAAATGGCCTTTTAATAGCAAAGGAAATATCACTTTTGACAGTGATGAGTATGAGAAAGACAAGCAAGCTTATGTAAATAAGTTAAACCGAAAGTACGGTACGAGAGTGAGTGTACGTGAGGTAGATAGCTGGCTTGAAGATGTTGAGGCCTGGGGAGAAGATTTTGGAGAGAGAATGGAAGACTGGGGTGAGAACTTTGGTAAATCTATGGAGAAGTGGGGTGAAAACTTTGGTGAAAACTTCGGAAAGTCTATGGAGAAGTGGGGAGAGTCTTTTGGAAAGGATATGGAGAAATGGGGTGAAAACTTCGGTAAGAAAATGGAAAAATGGGCAGAAGAGCACGATGGTGAGTGGGAAGAAAGTCATACAAGAGATGAAAATGGAAATAGAAGTAGCCACTACAGACTTAATTATGATTCTGATAAGGCTTCATCAAAAACGTCTAACCGAAATGTAAAACGTGTTATTATCATAAAAATGCCTAAGCGTGCAGAGCTAGATCTTAATGTACGTTATGGTAAAGTAAAAATGGCAGATGCTTATAATGCAAAAGCTGTTATCTCGCACGGTAGCCTCGCTGCCGCAACCATCGATGGAGGAAACACCTCCATCGATGTTTCTTACAGCCCGGTAACCATCACAAACTGGAACAAAGGAACTCTCGTGACTAATCACGTTAAAGATTGTGATATAAACACAGCTACAGATATTAAAGTAACGTCTAACTCTAGTAACGTGCATATTAATCGTCTAGATGGTTCTGGTATGATATCTGGGTCATTTGGTAAATTATCAATACCTCAAGTGAGTGATAACTTTGGGACGCTTACTTTATTTTTAGAAAATAGCGACCTCGCTTTAAAATTACCGCAGGCGGCATTTAACTTTAGTTACAGTGGTGATCATAATGATTTCTTTATTCCTAAGCAGCTCGAGACCCAGTCTATGAAAAATGGATCTACAGAGATGGTAAATGGGTTTCATAAATCTAGAAGTACTGGTAATACTATCACGATTAATGCTAAGTATAGCGACGTAGTATTGCAATAAGCAGCGATTACATACTAAATTATTGTGCAGCTATGGCTGCTTTTTGTGTTTTGTAACGAAGTTGTATTTTTAGGCAACAAATAACAACCAATGGATACTAGTTTTTTTAGTGCGCTTACAAAAGAATTTACATCTCCTCTCCACACTCCTTTTCAAAAAGAAGACTTCTATCCGCTAGATTTATCTACCTCAAATAATGAGCTAGATGTTGAGCTCCTTACAAGACCTTATGATCATCATAAATTCTTACAGCTGTATCTTAAGATAAGTGGTTCTAAGGTAGCCTACGGCGGTTATCTAGAGAAACGACCTCTCTATGATAGATCAGATTATTTTCAGGCACAAGATCCGGGAGATAAGCGTAATATTCATCTTGGTATAGACTTGTGGTGCAATGCGGGAGAAAGTATTGTCAGTCCCCTAGATGGAGAGATTCATAGCTTTAAACACAATAAGAACTTTGGCGATTATGGACCTACGATTGTTGTAAAGCATACCATAGACGGACAAGAGTTTCACACGCTATATGGTCACTTAAGTGTAGCATCTTTACATAATAAAAAAGTTGGTCAAAAGGTAAAAGCTGGTGAAGTAATTGCTACTCTAGGTACTCCAGATGTAAATGGTGATTATGCGCCTCATCTACACTTCCAGATAGTTATAGATATGCAAGGTAAAGAGGGTGACTATCCTGGTGTAGGAAGCCAAAATGATCTTGAGTTTTATAAAAAGAACTGCCCAGATCCTAATCTGCTATTAAAAATTTATGAATAGCCTTTGCGACAGCATCTTCTTTATTTGTAAAATCGCTAGTATAATCTGCTAGTGATTTTAGAGTAGGAGTAGCATTTTTTACAGCAACTCCTTTACCTACGCGACGTATAAGCTCATCATCATTATGGTTATCGCCAAAAGCCATTACCGCCTCTAGCCCAAAGTTATATTCCTTTTTTAATAAGACCGCTAGCGCCTTTGCTTTGTCTATATATTTTGGGGTAATCTCAAGGTAGGTATCCTTAGATCTATAAAGGTGAACTTTTTCAGTATAGAGTGGTTCTAGTAATGCAATTAGACTATCAAGTTCTTCTGGAGCTCCCATACACATTAGTTTGTGTATGCCTAGTTTTTTGTTATTTAGAAAGTCAAGACTTTCAGTAGCCGGTTGATAGATGGGAGTAGCTCTTGTGTTGTTTATTTCGCGTAAGCTCCACTCATCTTCTTGATCTGTAAACCAGTGCTGGTGGCTATAAATACTTAGGTTGTAAGAATGTTTTGTATGATGTGGGATAAGTGTAGACAGTACTTGCGTGTCGTAGCAATTATTTTCTATTATAGTTCCATCTTTTCCTATAATAAGTCCTCCGTTATAGGCAATGAGAGCTTCTCCTAGGTTGCCCAGTCCTTCTTGCAAGTAGCGCATAGCCTGTGGTGGGCGTGAAGAAGCTAGTATGAGGGGTAATCCCGCCTTCGCGAAAGCGGAAATAGTAGCATCACTCAACCATCGGTCTGCATTGAGTAATGTACCGTCTATATCTGAACATAAAAGCTTTATGGTGTTTGTCATAGCTATAAAAATAATAAGGCGGCCTCAAAGAGGGCCGCCTTATGTAGAAAATTATTAAAACAATCTAGCTGTTTACAATTACCCATTGTCCTTTTGCAATAAGTGGTTCAGCCTGTTTGTATTTTACTTCTTTTGTCTCACCATTTATTACATTTTTAATAGTAACACGGTCGTTACGACCTATTTTAGGTTGAGATCTTACAATAGTTTCTGTAACCTGTTGTTGCTGTGGTTGTGTGTTGCCAGCAGCTCTAGCCTGTGCAGATCGCTCATCCATATTAGGGATTTCTTCTTTTTGAGTTTGCGTTTCTTCACGGCGCTCACGTATTTGTGATGCATCGCTCACCTGCTCTTGGTTACCCTGAGGAATTTCTCCTTTAAATAGGAATGAAATCACCTCTTTATTAACCTTATCAATCATTTTTTTGAAAAGCTCAAATGCTTCAAACTTATAGATCAATAATGGATCTTTTTGCTCGTGTACAGCGAGGCGTACACTTTGCTTGAGCTCATCCATCTTACGAAGGTGTGTTTTCCAAGCGTCATCTATAATGGCGAGTGTGATGTTCTTTTCAAAATCTGTCACGAGTTGCTTACCGTCTGAGTCGTAAGCTTCTTTAAGATTTGTAACTACACGCAGCTCTTTTGTACCGTCTGTAAATGGTACTACGATACGCTCAAACTTTGCATTAGGATCTTCATACACTCTCTTGATGATAGGGAAGGCAAGGTCTGCATTCTTAGTCATCTTTTCTTTATAGTGATCAAAAGCAGCTTTGTAAATAAGGTCTGTAAGATCTTTTGCAGACTTGCTACTAAAGTCGCTCTCGCTCACTGGACTCGTCATTGAGAAATAACGAATGAGCTCAAACTCAAAGTTCTTAAAGTCTTGTGCTTGCTTGTTTGACTCTACAATAACCTCAGAGGTGTCATAGATCATATTTGCAAGGTCTACACGTAAACGCTCTCCATATAGTGCGTGACGACGACGCTTGTATACAACCTCACGTTGCATATTCATCACATCATCATACTCAAGTAAGTTCTTACGTACTCCAAAGTTGTTTTCTTCTACTTTTTTCTGTGCGCGCTCTATAGATTTTGAAATCATACCGTGTTGTATCACTTCTCCTTCTTTGAGCCCCATTCTATCCATCATCTTTGCAATACGCTCAGACCCAAATAAACGCATTAAGTTATCCTCCAGCGATACATAAAACTGTGAGCTTCCAGGATCTCCTTGACGTCCAGAACGACCACGTAGCTGTCTGTCTACACGACGTGAGTCGTGACGCTCTGTACCTATAATGGCAAGACCACCAGCTGCTTTTACCTCGTCTGATAACTTAATATCTGTACCACGACCTGCCATATTTGTTGCAATGGTTACCACTCCAGGGTTACCAGCCTCTGCAACGATGTCTGCCTCGCGTTTGTGCAGCTTTGCGTTAAGTACGTTATGAGGGATTTTACGTAGGGTAAGCATTTTACCTAGTAATTCTGATATCTCTACAGAAGTTGTACCTATCAAGACTGGACGTCCAGATTTTGAAAGTTCTGTAACTTCATCTATAACGGCGTTATACTTCTCTCGCTTCGTTTTGTAAACTAAGTCATCTTTATCTTTTCTTGCAATAGGGCGGTTAGTAGGTATTTCTACTACGTCTAGTTTGTAAATCTCCCAGAATTCTCCAGCCTCTGTAACCGCTGTACCTGTCATACCAGATAACTTGCGATACATACGGAAGTAGTTTTGAAGCGTTACTGTTGCAAAAGTTTGTGTAGCATCTTCAATTTTTACATTTTCTTTTGCCTCAATCGCTTGGTGCAGACCGTCACTATAACGACGACCATCCATAATACGACCGGTTTGCTCATCTACAATCATCACCTTATTTTCCATTACAACATACTCGGTATCTTTTTCAAATAGCGTGTATGCTTTAAGCAGCTGGTTCATTGTGTGAATACGCTCAGACTTGATTCCAAACTCTTTAAAAAGTTCTTCCTTTTCTGAAGCTTCTTCTTCTGGTGATAATCCTTTTGCTTCTATTTTTCCTATCTCAAGACCTATCTCTGGCATTGTGAAGAAATCTGGATTGTCTTTACCAGAAAGTGTTTCTATACCTCTGTCTGTAAGTTCTATCTGGTTGTTTTTTTCATCTATCGTGAAGTATAGTGCCTCGTCTATTTGATGCATTTCACGATTATTATCTTGCATATAGAAGTTCTCAGTCTTTTGTAATAACTGACGTATTCCTTCTTCACTCAAGTATTTTATGAGGGCTTTGTTTTTAGGTAACCCACGGTATACTCGTAAGAGTTGTTTGCCACCTTCTTTTGTGTCACCTGCAGCAATAAGTTTTTTTGCTTCTGGTAAAACTTTTACAAGCTCCTGGCGCTGTAGGTTTACAATCTTCTCTATTTGTGGTTTAAGATCATTAAACTCGTGTACATCCCCTTTAGGTACAGGTCCAGATATAATAAGTGGCGTACGAGCATCATCTACAAGTACAGAGTCTACCTCATCTACAATTGCATAGTTATGCGGGCGTTGTACGAGATCTTCTGGTTTATGAGACATATTATCACGTAGGTAGTCAAAACCAAATTCGTTATTTGTACCATACGTAATATCTGCCGCATATGCTGCACGACGCTCAGGACTGTTAGGTCTGTGATAGTCTATACAATCTATAGTCATCCCGTGAAACTGAAATAAAGGAGCCATCCACGCGCTATCACGCTTAGCTAGGTAATCATTTACTGTTACAAGGTGTACACCATTACCAGTAAGTGCGTTAAGATAAACAGGTAGCGTCGCCACGAGTGTTTTACCTTCACCCGTTTGCATCTCTGCTATTTTACCTTGGTGCATTGCCACACCACCTATGAGCTGTACGTCATAGTGTATCATATCCCAGGTTACTTCTTTACCAGCGGCATCCCAGCTATTTGACCAGATGGCTTTATCACCTTCTAGTGTTACATAGTCTTTTGTACCACTAAGTAAGCGATCATAATCTGAGGCAGTTACCTCAAGTGTTGTATTATTAGTAAATCGTTTTGCAGTTTCTTTTACAACGGCAAATGCTTCTGGGAGTATTTCTGTAAGTGTTTTTTCAGAAATCTCATAAGCCTCGTCTTTAAGCTTGTCTATCGCTAGGTAAACGTCTTCACGCTCATCTATATCTTCGGTAGCTTCGGCTTTGACTTTAAGCGCTTCTGTAGCTTCGGTGTTTTCTTTGAGAGCAGCTGCAAGAATTTGCTTAAACTCTGCTGTTTTATTTCTCAAGTCATCTAGTGATAACTTTTCTAAAGCTGCTTCGTGTGCTTTAATTTTTTCAACGATAGGAGTAATTGCTCCCACGTCTTGTTTAGACTTATCGCCTACAAAAATTTTTAATACACTATCTAAAAATCCCATAATATGGTGTTGTTTTGTGTCAATTTTGAACCCGTAAATTTAATCAAAAAAAAAGCCTCATAGAGAGACTTTTTAGTGTTTTAACGGGTATATATTTAATATTCGTCTTCGTTCCAGAGATAATCCTCGTCTGAGGGATAGTCTGGCCAGATCTCTTCGATAGAATCATAAGAATCACCTTCGTCTTCGATAGCTTGTAGATTTTCTACAACTTCAAGTGGTGCTCCAGTTCTAATCGCATAATCGATCAACTCATCTTTAGTAGCAGGCCAAGGCGCGTCACTTAGGTAAGAAGCTAGTTCAAGTGTCCAGTACATAGCATTTGTATTTTTTAATTTGTGCAAAAATAATTTTTCTAAGCAGAAATGCAAGTGAATTGAAGATTATTTCAAAATAAATGTAAGAACGTGGCTTTCAGACCTTGTAGAGAGGATAATTACGCTTTCGCGAAAGCGAGATACCCCTCAATAATTGTTTTCTGTATTCGGTACTCTTAATCTAGCTTGGTAGGTATCCATTTTACCTCATCTGCTTGTAAGTCTTTAGACAACTTTCGTGCCAGCACAAATAGGTAGTCAGAAAGGCGGTTAAGGTATTTAAGTGTATGCTTGTCAAACGGCTCTAGCTCGTAAAGCGCTGTGGCCAAACGTTCTGCACGCCTACAAACAGTACGTGCTACGTGACAATGTGACACGGTGGTGTGACCTCCAGGAAGTACAAAATGCGTCATAGGTGGAAGCTCTGTTTCCATCTTATCTATTTCATTTTCTAGAAGTTCAATATCTTCTTCATTAATTTTTGGGATATTGAGGCGCTCTTTACCATTTTTGAGAATCATCTTCTCTGGGTCTGTAGCGAGTACAGCTCCTACGGTAAAGAGTTTGTTTTGAATATGTATAAGAATCTCTTTGCTACGCACATCAATCTCTTGATCACGTATGAGTCCTATAAATGAGTTGAGCTCATCTACAGTACCGTAGCTGTCTATTCTTATATGATGTTTTGGGACTCGTGTACCGCCAAATAAGGCTGTAGTACCGGCATCACCAGTTTTTGTATATACTTTCATTTGTGATGAAGTTGTATGCTGTTATTGTTGTTCTTTTTCTCTTTCCTTACGTTTTTTCTGAAAACCTTCATTAAAGTTGCGCGCTCTTCTCCCACGTTGCTTTGTGGTATTACGTTTTGTATTTGCAAAAACTAGTAAGAATAAAACGGCAACCCCTATAATACTTACAAGTATCTGTGTGATAGGAGAGAGGTTGTTAAAAAAGTCCATAGTTTATTATTGTGTCGTGAAGATAAAAAAAAGGATATGATTCTTCTTTGAAAAGTAATAAGTATGTAAAACAAAAAAACGCCAGCAAGTGGCGTTTTACATAGTTTTTTTGAGTAGGATCTAGTTACTTTTTATTTTTTACATCGCTCTCTATAACTCCATCTCTAAGGCGTATTACTCTATGCGCGTGCTCTGCAATATCTTCTTCGTGTGTAACCAGGATCACTGTGTTACCTGCTGCGTGTATAGCATCAAAAAGCGCCATAATCTCAACCCCTGTTTTTGAGTCTAAGTTACCCGTAGGCTCATCTGCAAGTATGATAGACGGTTTATTTACAAGTGCACGACCTACGGCTACACGCTGGCGCTGCCCTCCAGAGAGCTGGTTAGGTTTGTGGTCCATACGGTCTGCAAGACCCACATCTGTAAGAACCTCTTCGGCTCTTTTATTACGAGCAGATTTTGATAAGCCAGCATATACCATAGGCAGTGCTACGTTATCTAAAGCTGTTGTTCTAGGTAGTAAGTTAAATGTTTGAAAAACAAAACCTATCTCTGTATTACGTACATCTGCAAGCTCATCATCACTCATCTGGCTTACATCTCGACCATTAAGAACATAAGATCCTGCGGTAGGTGTGTCAAGACACCCTAAGAGATTCATTAATGTAGATTTACCAGAGCCAGAAGGCCCCATAAAAGCTACATACTCGCCCTTGTCTATATCTAGATCTATACCTTTAAGTACGTGTACAATTTCGTTTCCTAAAGGGAAGTCACGTATGATGTTTCTTATTTGAATGAGGTTACCCATAGATGTGTTTAGTTTGCTATTAGAAGATGTTACACACAATTTGTTACACAATTTACTTAAAAATGTAAGTAAGATGTAAAGATGCTTGATTTAACCACAGTTATAATAGTATAGATTATCCTCAATTATAACTTGATGTAAAAATCTTCTTTGGCTTGTTTGGGTCTAAAAAATACCATTCCAAAATAAAAGGCATCTATCGTAGCTGTTACTTGTGGTAGTGCTTTTATATACTCCCAGGCTTCTGTCATTTCTTGTGACCAGTGTATGTCGTCAAAAACCCATACACTCTCATCGCTTACAGTAGCTAGAAGTTTATTTACATAGTTTATAGTGGCATCTCTAGCGTGATTACCATCAAAGTATATGAAGTCAAAATTCTTCTTTATGTGGTTGTCTAGCTCTGTAGTAAAGTCGCCTACGCAAATTTTTACGTTTTTTATACCCGCATTATCTAGCTCTTGTTGTGCTATTTGAGCCGTCTGAGGGCAGCCTTCTATACTTGTGACTTGGGCATTACTCTTTATAGCTAGTGCTGCAGTTGCAATACCAAGTGAAGTGCCTAGTTCTAGTACCTCTTGAGGCTGAAAGTAGGCAATAAGGCGCTGGAGTAATAAAATACGTTTATGAGTTGCTCCAGCATAGGTGGCGATGTCCTTTATCTTTCTTTCGGCAGACTTAAATACCCGTGAGCCAGCACCATAATCTGTTACTGTGATGGTTTGCTGGTTATCTAGCAATGACTTTTTATAGGCGTATAACTGTTGTGAGATGCTAGGGTCACTCTTTCCTCGTAATACTTCCTTCTCTAGTTTAAATATAAAAGGGGAGTGTATCCCGTGTAGATGAAAGGTTTTGGGGAGCCATTTTATATAAGCAAGCGCAGTATGTAAACTATTATTTGCGATAACGAGTGTTTTTAAAACAGAGGGTTTACAGGTGTTTGGATAACGGTTACTCTTCCATTTTTGAGCTCAGTTCAAACCAGCGTTCTTCTTTTGCCTCTATGTCGTCTATTATTTTTTGAAGTTTTATGCTCTCTTCTGTAATCTCATCTTGAGAAAGATCAGGATTTAAAAATACTTTTTGTTTTTCTTCCTTTTGTCGCTCTAGCTTTGCAATCTCACGTTCTAGTTTTGCGTGCTCCTTTTGCTCATTAAAAGAGAGTGCTCCTTTGTGCTGTTTTTCTTTCCAGCTTTTGTTGTCACTTGCTGTTTGAGTTATAGATGCTTCAAATTTTTGCTTGTTTTCTAGCTGTGCTTGTTCTTTTTCTGCTTTCGCGAAAGCGTTACTTATCCCACCCTCGTATGCTCTAAAGTCTGAGTAGTTACCCGGGAAGTTTTCTACCACGGCATCTCCTTTAAAAACAAAGAGGTGGTCTACTATTTTATCCATAAAGTAACGGTCGTGAGAAACCACCACTAGACACCCTGGGAAATCTAATAGAAATTGCTCAAGTACGTTGAGCGTTACTACATCTAGGTCATTTGTAGGTTCATCCAGAATTAAAAAGTTAGGATTCTGAATAAAAACGGTACATAGATAGAGTCGCTTGCGCTCCCCACCACTTAGTCGCTCTACAAAGTCATACTGCTTCTTACGGTCAAACAAGAAACGTTCTAAGAGTTGGCCAGCAGAGATGGTACGTCCTTTTTTAAGAGGGATGTGATCTCCAAACTCCTTGATGACATCTATCACCTTTTGCCCCTCTTTTATGGCGATTCCTTTCTGCGTGTAATAACCAAATTTTACCGTGTCGCCCACAATCACTTTTCCAGTGTCTGGGGGTAATGCACCGGTCATTATATTAAGGAATGTGGTTTTACCAGTACCATTTTTACCTATGATACCTACACGCTCACCCGTTTTAAAAACATACTCAAACTTGTTGAGTAAGGTGAGATCCCCATATGATTTACCTACATTATGAAACTCAAGGATTTTACTCCCCATACGCTCCATATTAATCTCTAGTTGTACCGTGTGATCATTGCGGCGCTCGTGAGCACGCGATTTTATCTCTGCAAAGTCGTCTATACGAGATTTTGACTTTGTGGTACGAGCTTTAGGCTGGCGGCGCATCCACTCCAGCTCTTTTTTATATAGCTGTTTTGCTTTACCCGTTTCTGCCTCCCAGGCAGCAACGCGAGCATCTTTGTTTTCTAGATAGTAAGCATAGTTACCTTTATAGCTGTAGAGTTTACCATTTTCTAACTCTACAATCTCATTACACACGTTTTCTAAAAAGTAACGGTCGTGTGTAACCATAAAAAGCGTGATGTTTTCTGTTCTAAAATAATCCTCGAGCCACTCTATCATCTCTAGGTCAAGGTGGTTAGTAGGTTCATCTAGAATAGCCAGATCAGGTTTAGTAAGCATCATCTGGGCAAGTGCGAGGCGCTTCTTTTGTCCACCACTTAGTAACTCAACCTTACGGCCTAGGTCGTCTAGCTTGAGCTTAAAAAGAATCTGTTTATACTGCGTCTCAAAATCCCAAGCTTGTGCTGCTTCCATAGCATCAAAGGCTTTTTGGTAAGCATCTGCCTCTTCCATATGGAGAAGTGCCTTCTCATAGTTTGCAATGGTTTTAAGTATAGGGTTATCTCCTGCAAATATGGTTTCTTCTATCGTAAGGCTTGGGTCTAAGTCTGGTTCTTGTGGTAAGAAAGAAATGGTAATACCCTTTCTGCTCACGACCTGTCCATCATCTGGCGATTCAAGACCAGCAATGATGTTGAGGAGTGAGGTTTTACCTGTACCGTTTTTGGCAACAAAACCTATTTTTTGGTCCTTATTAATTCCAAAAGCGATGTCTTTAAAAAGGTGGCGTTCACCAAATGATTTTGATACGTTTTCTACAGAGAGGTAGTTCATTGTGTGTTGTGTGGATGCGGTATGCTGCATCTTTTATGATATAGCACAGTGTAAATCTGTAAACTATAAATATGATAAAGGTTTTTTTTACGCTTTCGCGAAAGCAAAAATAAGGCTTCCCAAAAGAACTATAGCGTTTTACGAGATGCTCTCTCTCCGAATATTGATACTTTTTTGGAAAATTTTAAGCGATGAAATACACACCTCTCTGTGAAAGTTTTATTTTTATCGATGAAAGTCTATATTTGTGAGCCTAACACAACTTAAATGAGATACCCATTATTATTATTGATACTCGTGATTATGGCGAGTACAGCATCTTGTGTACCTCTCAAGGATATCACATATCTTCAAGAAAATGAGAATGCTACAGATAGTATAGTCTCGCTACAACAACAGCAACCTCCATACAGAGTTCAAGTAGGTGATATATTAAGTATACGTCTTAAGGCACTAGACCAGCAACTTGTTGAGTTTTTTAATCCATCTGGAGAAGAGGGTGTATCGCTTAACGAGGGTTTTTATTATGATGGCTTTGCTATAGATACTCACGGTAATATACGTGTGCCAGAACTAGGAGAGATAAACGTACTAGGGAGAACAACTGAAGAAATACGTGAGATTATAGAGCAACGATTACTAGCAGATTATATAAAAGACGAAGCAGATCTTTTTGTTACGGTAAAACTACCAGGAATACGATACACGCTAGTAGGAGAAATAGGGAGCTCAGGAACACAAAATGTACTCGCCGAAAAAGTGACTATACTAGAAGCCATTGCAAATGCTGGTGGAGTACCTATAACGGGAGATCTTACAGATGTACTCATTATAAGACAGTACCCAGGGGGGCAACGCGTGCATCACATAGATCTTACTCAAATAGATGTAATGCAGTCACCTTATTACTACATACAACCTAACGATATTATTACTGTAAACCCATTACCACAAAAAGCGATAGGGATAGGTACTACCGGCTTACAGGCCTTTACCACCATACTAGGACTAGTTACAACACTAGCTTCTGTTATTTTACTAGCAACACGATAGAAGATGGAAGAAGAGTTTGACCCACAGAGTTCTGGAAGTTTTTTTGATTTTAAGGGCTTCTTATACAGGTTACTTAGTTACTGGTGGCTGTTTTTAATATGTCTAGTCATTACATTTTCTATAGCTCGCTATATCAATGTGCGCAAAGTTCCAATTTATAGAGAGACCAGCTTGATCTCCATTAAAGATGATCAAAACCAAATGTTTGGGGGTAATACCAGTCTCGTTTTTAACTGGGGAGGAACTACAGATAAGGTCCAGACCAGTATTATAATGCTTAAGTCGCGTACACACGCAGAGCGAGTAGTACAGTATTTACAATTTTACATCAATTACCAGAAGCAAGGCAAGTACAATATAGAAGATGTATATGGTTACACACCATTTACTTTAAAACTCAATGACTCATTCCCGCAGTTATACGGTAAGCGTATGACCTTTATAGATGAAGGTAATGGAAACATAAGGGTGAAAATTCCTTTTGCGGGCGGTACAGCCGCTTTGTTTAATTATTCTACGCTTAAACCCTCATCTATTACAGCTCCTAATGCGGACTATGATGAAGTATTTCAACTAGGAGATACTATCAATACCCCATTTTTAAAAGCAACTTTATTACCTACAGATGTTTATCCTCAAGAAGGGCAAGAGTATTTTGTAAGTCTAGGCAATTTTAATGGTACCGCTGGAAGATATAGAGGTATAGGAGTAACTCAAACCCCAAGAGGGAGCTCTACACTAGAATTAAGCCTGGTGGGCACAAATAAAAAACGCCTTATAGATTACTTAAATGCTAGTGTACAAGTGCGTACAGAAGAACAATTAAGACAGAAAAATCTATTTGCGACAAAGACCATAAAATATATAGATAGCAGTCTTAAAACTAGCAATGTAGATCTTGATAAGGCCTTAGAAGATCTTAATAAGTTTCAAAATAAAAATAGTGCTGTGACACTTTCTGGTGGTGCAGAGCAAATAAGTATTGCTTTACAAGATCTTGATAATGAAAAAGACGGTCTCTCACGACAGCTAGTTTATTACAAGCAACTAGAAGATTACCTACGCACACGTACAGATTATACAAATGTGCCTGCTCCCTCTGTATCTCTTATAGATGAAGGTAGTATTACCGCTGGGGTGGCAAATATTGTACAACTAGCATTACAACGTAGTAACCTAGCTTATACTGCAAAGGAGGGTAACCCAGCTTTTAGAGATTTAGACAGACGTATAGATGCCGAAAAAGAGGTTCTTTTTGAAAATATAAAGTCAAGTAACCGGTTAATCAAAGCACAAATAGCTAACCTTAATAGACAGATAGGACAGGCTCAAGGAAAACTAAAACAGTTTCCAAAAGAAGAACAAGAACTAGCCGAAATACAAAGACGCTTTACAATAAGCCAAGAAGCTTATAACCTATATACAGAAAAACGTAGCGAGGCAGAGATTATAAAAGCTTCAAATGTATCTGATATTCTATTTATAGATAGAGCAAAAGATGTTGGGAAGGGACCTATAGGTCCTAATACAAAACTAAACAAGGTCCTTGCAGGCGTATTTGGTATGGTAATTCCCATTGCTTTTGTACTTATTATCTTCTTTTTAGACACAAAAGTAGGAACCCCAGAAGATGTAAAGAAACGCTCTAGTATTCCTATTTTAGGTACAATAGGGAAGAGTAAGCGTTCCTCTGGTCTTGTTGTGAGAGATTATCCACGTTCTGCAATGGCAGAGGCTTTTAGAGGGTTGCGATCTGGGTTGCAGTTTATGTATAAGAAGCGTGGTGTGGAGGGAGCAAAAACGGTTTTGGTAACTTCTAGTGTAAGTGGTGAAGGAAAGACATTTACTTCAATGAATCTTGCTTCGGTTTTCGCTTTAAGCGAAAAGAAAACAGTACTGGTAGGACTCGATTTAAGGAAGCCTAAAATATTTGACGATTTTGAGTTAGAAAATGATAAAGGTGTAGTTAATTACTTGATAGGCGATGCTACGCTGGACGAGGTAAAGCAGAAATCTGGTATTAATCATCTAGACGTTATTCTTTCTGGGCCTATCCCGCCTAACCCTTCTGAGCTTATCATAAGTGATGCTATGGGTGAGTTTATTGATACTCTTAAACAAGAGTATGATTATATTGTATTTGACACGCCACCATTAGGGTTAGTATCTGATGCATTTGAACTGATGCCTTATGCAGATGCTTCGCTATATATGGTACGTCAAGGTTATACTCGTAAGGATATGCTAGGTCTTGTTAATGAGAAGTATCAAAGAGAAGAGGTGACACACATAAGTTTTGTACTTAACTATTTCCAGCAAAAACGAAAATATGGCTACGGTTATGGCTATGGTTACGGAACTTACAATAATGGTTACCACGAGGATGATGCACCTACGGGTATCTTAGGCAGGTTTAAAAAGCTGTTTACTAGGCGCAATTAAGATTTATGAGCCGTAATACGATAACAGAAGATAGCTGGCTTTATGAAATTAAGCCTAAAGGCAAACTTATTGATCTTAACTTTAAAGAGATTTGGAGTTATAGAGATCTCCTCGTGCTTTTTGTTAAGCGTGATATCGTTACAGTTTATAAACAGACTATATTAGGCCCGCTATGGTTCTTGATCCAGCCATTGTTTACCAGTATTGTTTTTACACTTATTTTTAATAATATAGGTAACGTGAGTACTGGTGCGGTTCCTGCTTTTTTATTCAACCTAGCTGGTATAACCTTATGGAATTATTTTAAGGAGTGTCTTACTACCAGTAGTACAACCTTTACAGCAAATGCTGGACTTTTTGGAAAAGTGTACTTTCCTAGGTTTATAGTACCGGCTTCACGAGTTATTTCTGGCCTTTTTAAGTATAGTATTCAGGTATTGATCTTTGTTTTATTTTATCTTTATTTTGTTTTCTATAAAGGTGTAGATATAGCACCCTCTCCATTCTTTTTATTGAGTCTATTATTAGTTTTTAATATGGCACTTATAGGTCTAGGAGTTGGGATGATTCTAAGTGCACTTACGACAAAGTATCGAGATTTGACCATACTAGTATCCTTCGGTATCAACCTACTTATGTATGTAAGCGGGGTTATGTATCCTCTAGAAGAGATGCGAGCAAAGTTGCCAGAGTATTATTGGCTCATAGAGTATAATCCTATAGCACAAACAATAGAGTTATATAGAAATCTGCTCTTGGGTACGGCACAAGTCAATTTTGCTATGATGGGAATAAGTCTTTTAATAGGCGTCATATGTTTTCTGGTAGGACTTATAATTTTTAATCGTACCGAGCGCAATTTTATAGATACAGTGTGATTTATTTAGCTTTCGCGAAAGCGTCAGTATCCACAATAAAATGGAGAGATTGGAAAGGCGGAAAAATTTTTTAGTTAATGAATGATATCATCCTCAAAGTCGAAAATATAGCAAAGCAATACAGGCTTGGGCTTGTAGGGACTGGGACGTTAAGTCACGATATTAATAGATTGTGGCATAAAATAAGAGGAAAAGAAGACCCTTATCTTCAAGTAGGAGCAATAAATGATCGAAAAGCATCACAAAGTTCTGATTATGTATGGGCTTTAAAGGATATTAATTTTGAAGTTAAGCGTGGAGAAATTTTAGGAATCATAGGTAAAAATGGAGCAGGTAAGTCTACTCTTTTAAAAATATTATCTCGAGTTACAGGACCTACTCAAGGAAGTATAAAAACTAAAGGACGCATAGCTAGCCTTCTTGAGGTAGGTACAGGTATGCATCCAGAGCTTACTGGCCGCGAAAATGTATACCTCAATGGAGCTATACTAGGAATGTCTAAAGCAGAAATTGCTAGTAAAATAGACGAGATAGTAGATTTCTCAGGTTGTAAGATGTATATTGATACACCTGTAAAAAGATACTCTAGTGGAATGCGTGTGCGGCTAGGCTTTGCGGTAGCTGCCTTTTTAGAACCTGATATTCTTGTGGTAGATGAGGTACTAGCAGTAGGTGATGCAGAGTTTCAAAAGAAGGCCATAGGTAAGATGCAGGATATATCTCAATCTGGAGGCAGAACAGTTCTTGTAGTGAGTCATAATATGGGAACTATACAGCAACTATGTACTAGGTGTATAGTTTTAAAAAATGGTAATGTCGCTTACGATGGTCCTACAAAGGAAGGAGTTGAAACTTATCTGAAAGATACTAATCATAGTGAACTGGATGGCATAAGTGAATTTATAGAGCATCAAACAGATGAAGAGTTTGTACTAAAAAAATTCTCAATTTTTCAAGAGAGTTCAAGCAATGGTATATATTACAGTGAAAAAGATGTTGAGCTAGCGTTTTCATTTGCCCTACTTAAAGCTCTCGACGGTTTTAGAGTAGGTTTTGATGTGATTGATATGAGTACAAATAACTTACTATTCAGATCATATCACGATGACCAAAAGGATAGTATAGAGCAAATGAAAGCTGGTGATTACGAAATAAAGGGCATAATACCGGCAAATTTACTGAGAAATGGTAGGTACTTTATAAAGCTAGCCATAGGTATTCACAATAGAAGATGGATTGTCTTTGATGATAGCATAGGTCAAGAGCTTGTAGTTCAAAATTTAGAAGGAGTAAATGCGATATATATGGAGGAGCGCCCTGGACTTATTATGCCATCTCTGTATTGGGAACAAAATTATAGATTACAGTAGTACAATGTTCAAAAATATACCATACAGAGTTGCTCATAGATTAGCAAAAGTTTTAAAAAACTATATAAAAAAAATAGATGTAAAAAGGAGCGTTGTTAAGAAAAGAGAAGAAGAGGAGATGTGGAACAAGCATTTTAATAATGCTGTTTTTTTTGAGTATAACTTGCAGGGGGAAGTAAAGATAAACCTATATAAGGACAGTGTTTTGTCCAAGCCAATTTATGAAGGTTTTGAAATTGATGAAATGAAGTTTTTACAATCTACTCTTAAAGAAGGAGATATCTTTATTGATATTGGAGCTAATGTAGGTTTGTTCTCATTACTTGCATCAAAAAAAGTAGGGAATACTGGTAAAGTCATTGCTTTTGAGCCAACGCCATTAACTTACTCTAGATTACAAGAAAATATTATCTTAAATGACTTTAAGAACATTCAAGCAAGACAACTAGCGCTTTCTGATGCCAAGGGTGAAATGAAATTTTATATTTCAAATAATGGATACGATGCTTGGAACTCATTAGCACCTAGTCACGATAATAAATTACAAGAAAGCATTAATGTACCTGTTAGTACCCTGGATAGTGAGCTTCAGGATGTAGATAAAACTAAAGTGAGTTTAGTCAAAATAGATGTAGAAGGGTGGGAAAAATTCACGTTAAAGGGAGGGAAATCTTTTTTTGAAAATTATACACCTACTGTAATGGTCGAGTTTACGGAGCAGAATACTTTTAATGCTGGTTATATGGTCCAAGATATCTATAATGTATTATTAGGTATGGGGTACTCGTGGTATAAAATCGAAAATGGCACCCTTTTACCGGATGCAATGCGACTTAGTTACCCTTATACAAACCTCATTGCAAAAAAAGCAAAAGGATAGATGTTAGTAAGCATAATTACAGTCAACTTAAATGACAGAGTTGGTCTTGAAAGGACTTGTGCGAGTGTTTTTAAACAGTCTTTTACAGATTATGAACACATAATCATAGACGGCGCGTCTGTAGATGGTAGCCTAGATTATATAGAAACTCGTAATGATAAATTCTCCTACTGGATAAGCGAACCAGACAGTGGTGTTTATTGTGCAATGAATAAAGGTATTCGTCAAGCAAAGGGTAAATATCTCTTGTTTTTAAACAGTGGAGATATCTTATGTAATGATAAAGTGTTATCAGATGTAAAACCTGCACTTGGTAATGATATAGATTTTATATATGGTAACCTTAGGATAGAAGAAGAAAATGGTGAAAGTTTTATAAACAAATATCCAGAAGTGCTTGATTTTAATTTCTTTAAAACAACATCTCTAGGTCACGCATCCACTTTTATTAAACGTTCTCTTTTTGAAGTTTATGGTGAGTATAGAACAGATTTAAAAATTGTATCAGATTGGGCATTCTTTTTAAGTGCCATTTGCATAGAGAAGTTATTATACCTTAAAATAGATAAGACAATATCTATATTTTACGAGGGCGGTTTGTCTACTGCTTCTACTTATGATAAGTTGCATAAGGAAGAACGTAAAAATGTCCTTTTAGAAAACTTTGATCATTATGAACAAGGCTATAATGAGTTACTTGATGAATATAGAAAGTTTAAAATTTGGATTTCTTTAATTAATGACAAGCTCCCTGTTGTTGTTTCAAACAGGTACACCTTAAAGATTGTAAATTTTGTTATCTCTCTATTAGGAGGAATTTTAATTAAAAAACGTCAGTAATTGATATGTTAGTTACTGCTGTTATTCCTTGCTATAATTCTCAAAATACTATTGAGAGAGCTATAGATAGTGTTTTAAATCAAACACATAAAGTAGATGAGATTATCGTAGTTAATGACGGCTCAACAGATAACTCGCTACAGGTGCTAAATAATATTACTCAGAGTAATAAATGTATCAAAGTAATAGATCAAAATAACAAAGGAGTTTCAAATGCAAGAAACACAGCAATTAAAGAGGCAAAAGGAGAATTTATTTTAACTCTTGATGCCGATGATTATTTTGAGCCAACATTTGTAGAAAAAGCGCTTCATAGGTTTTCAGAAAATAATCAATATGGAGCAGTAATGTGTGGCTATGTGCGAGTGGTAAATGAAAAGAAAATACTTTCTTATATACCTAGCGATGTAACATTAGCCTCCTGTTTACTTAACAATGGAGCTTTGTCTTGTCTTCTTCTTAAAAAGTCTGTTATAGAAGTCGCTGGGGGTTATGACACAAAAATGGTAGAAGGGTATGAAGACTGGGATCTTAACATTAGAATCTTAAAGGCTGGATTTACCTTTGGGATTGTACGAGAAGTACTCTTTAATTATGTGGATACTCCAGGTTCAAGAACCTATAAAGCTACTCCTAATGACATAGAGCTAAGGATGTATATGTATTATAAATATAAGGATCTCTACCAGAAAAACGCTTCATATATTTACCAGCAATTAATAAATCAAAACATACAATTAAGACGTCGCCAGAAAAAGGTAAAGCAATCAATGTCTTTTAAGCTAGGAGATAAAATAATAGGTAGTTTGATAGTTGTGAAGCATATTTTAAACTTTAAAAGACAGTAACCGTTATGATATCAATAATAATAGCGACCTATAATAGAGCTCCTTATATACTCGAGACCTTACAGTCTATTGCACAACAAACGTATGAAAACTTTGAGTGTATTATTGTAGATGATGGATCTACAGATAATACAAGTGAGGTTGTAGCTCCTATCGTCGCAAATGATAAAAGGTTTACTTATATACTAAGGCCAGAGACACAAAAAAAAGGTGCAAATCATTCTAGAAATTATGGATTTACGCTTTCAAAGGGTGATTACGCAAAGTTTTTTGATAGTGATGATGTTATGTTACCCACGCATCTTGAAGTAAGTATTAATACCCTAGAAAAGAGTCAATATGATTTTGTAGTAGCAGACTGTATAAATTTTGATTCTAAAGGACTTTTAGAAAGACCTTACAATATAGATCGTAAAAATTCGCCTATATCTGCTCTGCGATTTGCTCAGTTTAAAACAGCCTGGATAACAAATGATTTATTAGTAAAAAGAGAATTTGCAAATAAACTAAAGTTTGAGGGAGATATTAGAGATCAAGCGAGTGAATACCAGTATAATATAAGGTTGCTTTTGCTTACTACTAATGGTTTTTTAATAGATAAGATTCTCACACATAGAAGAATACACGATGATGGATTTGTAGTAAAAGCAAAAAAAGATATGTTGCGCTTTGATATAATGAATGCAGAGCTCTACTACATTACTGCAAAGTATGTTAAAGATCTTGCTCCGGAAGCGCTATTGAGATGGTTATTATCAAGTCACGTATTATTAACCTACAAAGTAGCAACTCAGAAAGTATTTCCGGAAAATGTCATAGGTGCAACACTGTTTTTAGCGAAAATAAATGGTATAAGCGGATTGATGTATCCGCTATCTATTATTTCTGGCTATATTACAGGAAAAGGTTACAAATTAGCTAAGATCGCGAGAGGATAAAATTCTAACTTGATATCACGCTTTCGCGAAAGCGTAAATTTATAGTAATGAATATTTTATTAAAACCAAATCTGCACTGTAATTTCTTAGTAAAGTAAGTCGTTCTCACAAAAAGATACTTTTCCTATTTTTAAAACTTATGGCAAAAAATGTAAGTAATAACGTAACCGTCATTATACCTTGTTATAATGATGGTGCCTATGTTTTAGAAGCACTACAATCTGTACTTACACAAACCATATTACCCAGTAAAATCTATATAATAGATGATGGTTCTAATACTGAAACAAAGGAAATTTTAAGAAATATAAGTAATGAGCGAGTAGAAATTTTATTCATAAAAAATCAAGGTGTATGTACAGCGAGAAATTATGGTATAAATAAAGCTACGACTAAGTATATACTTACCCTAGATGCTGACGATAGTTTTGAAAACACATTTATAGAAAAATCTGTTTATATTCTTGATAATAATACTGAGGTAGGTGTAGTATGTTGTTTTTATAAAGAGTTTGGAGAAGGAGCAGTAAATAAAGACATTATAAAGCCACAAGGTCGCGCAGTTACTGATTTTCTCACAAAAAACAATGGTGTTGCTTCTGCTTTATTTAGAAAGGAGTGCTGGGTAGAAGTGGGAGGATATGACACACAATTTGAAAATGGATATGAAGACTGGGATTTTTGGTTATCAATCTTAAAAAATTCTTGGAAAATGGAAATTATAAAGGAACCACTTTTTAATTACCGCAAAAAAAAATCTTCAAGGGATACAACTGCCATAGCTTTGTATGATGAGGAATTGAGAATGAAAATTTTTAAAAAGCATAAAGACTTATATACTAAAAATTTAGACTTCATTTTACAGCAAATGATTTATAAAAATAATATTGCCCAAAACCAATTAGAAAAACTTCAAAAAGGAAGGGAGTACAGGTTAGGACATAGCCTACTTTTACCTATAAAATTTTTAAAACAACTTGTAAGTACAAAGTGATGACTATACCTCAGGTTTCCATAATCGTTCCTTGCTATAAACAAGCTCATTATCTTCAAGAGAGTTTGCAATCTGTTTTAGATCAAACTTTTGAAGCTTGGGAATGTATCATAGTCAATGATGGAAGTCCTGATAATACAGAAGAAGTGGCTCAAAAGTGGTGTAAAAAAGATGCAAGGTTTAAGTATATAAAAAAAACTAATGGTGGTTTATCTAGCGCTCGTAATGCTGGTATAGAGATAAGTCGTGGAGAATTTATCCTTCCGCTAGATGCAGATGATGTTTTACATAAAGCGTTATTAAGTACACTTGTCCCAGTTCTTGAAACTAATCGCGATGTGGCTGTAGTTTCCTGTTATAGTAAGTTCTTTGATGGAACAATAAGTAATATCGTTAATGAGCTAAAACCTAAAGGAGATAGTTATAAATACTTACTTTATGTAAATCAACTAGTTGCTACATCGTTATACCGGAAGAGCCTCTGGAAATCAGTGGGAGGCTATGATGAGTCTATGAAAAAAGGATTTGAAGATTGGGAGTTTTGGATTGCAATCACAAAATCTGGGTGGAAATATAAAATAATTCCTGAATATTTATTTTACTATAGGAAAGCAAAGAAGTCTATGCTTGTAGATACAATTAATAATCACACAGAAATTGTAAAACAGTACATTATCAATAAGCATAAAGAACTTTATATTGAAGATTTTGAAAACTGTGTAGAAGTTTTTACTTACCACCTTAAGGTAAGCAGGGCAAGAGAGAAACGCTTACAAAATAGTATAGATTATAAATTAGGAAAAGTTTTACTAAAGCCTTTAAGGTTGTTGGGGCTTTTAAAGACTAAAAATAAAGGGTAATTACTATGAAAATTTCTGTTGTAATAAGAAATAAGAATCAAGAGACCGCCCTTACGTTTTTACTCAAAAATCTAGTAGCTAGATATGCTGAGGATGTTGATGAAATAGTTGTTATTGATAATCTCTCTACAGATAATAGTAAACAAGTTGCAGAAAACTATGGCTGTCGTTTTGAGAGTATTGAGCAGTTCTCTTATGGCGGAAGTGCAAACTTTGCAGCTAGTAAAGCAAGCCATCCTATTGTTGTAATCTTTAGTGCTCATTCATACCCAGTAAGTCACGACTTTTTTAAACTTATTAAAGAACGCTTTAAAAATAATGATAAGCTCGCAGGGCTTCGTTGTTTACATAGTTCTAGCGATTATAGAAGCTATATAAACGAGGTAAGTGCGAATGAGGACCCAAATAAAGCAGGCCTCATTTTTTCTGGATCTGCCATTAAAAAGTCTGTTTGGGAAATTATTCCTTTTAATGAAAACGTAGCCACTTTTGAAGATAAAGAGTGGTCTACCCGAGTTCTAAAAGCAGGGTATGAGATTGACTTTGTTCCTTCCATATTCCACTATGAAATAAAAAGAACTAAAAAGCAACTCTATTTTAGATTTAAAAATGATTTAATAGGTAATTATCAGCTGTGGCATCAAGATGTTAGTTTCTTATCTGCTACAAAGGGATTTATTGCAACGAGTTTTAGGCTTAAAGTAGGGTTGTTAGTTGATCTGTGGTATACTCTTAGGCGTTATATCCATACTATTAAGTTTATAATTAATAAACCTAAAAAACTTTAGTTTGCAAAACCATCTTAGCTCTCGCCGAGTAAATAATTTTGATTTTTTACGATTTCTGTTTGCGGTATTTGTGATTATTACACATTCATATGCATTGTCGGGTTTAGAAAGTCAACAAGATTTATTACAGCATATTACTAATAATCAAGCTAGTTTTTCTAGTATAGGTTTGAGTGGTTTTTTTGTAATAAGTGGGTATTTTATCTTTAAAAGTTTTGAACGAAGTAGTCACTTTTATGAGTATTTAAAAAAACGAGTTTTAAGAGTTTTTCCGGCTTTACTAGTAGTACTACTTTTATCACTTTTATTTGTAGGTTCGATATATGAAGGTAAAACACCACTATTATTAAATTCTAGCTTTTGGACATACCTTCCTAATAATTTATCACTATACGGCTTTCAGGGCGTCATTTCTGGAGTTTTTGAGGAGAATTCTTATCACTCTATAAATGGGTCACTATGGACCATACAGTATGAGTTTTCTTTGTACTTAGCCATAGCTCTCCTGTTTTTTATAAAAGGTAGGCCTATTTTTATAACAATAGTCATTAGTTTCATAGTATTGGTAATGTTAAGTATGTATCACTTATGGATTGATACATTTGGAGGTGTTAAGATTTTAGGTATGCAAGGTTTGCATATATTAAACCTTGGAAGTTTTTTTGTGGTAGGATCTTTACTTGCAATATTAGACTTTACAAAATGGAATAGTAAAATGCTTGTTAGTTTACTGTTTATTATAATATTAGTTTTCTTTAAGATAGGCTTATATAATCAAGTAAAGCACATCTTATTTCCTCCCTTTATTGTTGGTTTAGGTTTTCTTCCAGTTAAGCACATCTCCAATTTTTCAAAATTTGGAGATCCTTCTTATGGGATTTATATCTATGCATTTCCAGTACAACAATTACTAATCTATTTATATAGACCTATTATAGAGATTTTTATTATTCTTTCAATATCTATATCAATTTTGTTTGGTTATTTATCTTGGCATCTTATAGAAAAGAGAGCTATGTTGTACAAACAGAGAAGAAGTTAAAAATGATAAACCAAGTTAAAATTCTTATAATTGGTCCAATAGCTGATTTTGGAGGTAGAGAGGTTGAAGCAAAAATTTTAGCAAATAGTTTTGTTAAATTTTATATGGTAAACTTTCTTTCCACTATTCACATGACAGAAAAGTCATATGCATTATTAAATCATAAAAATTTTACTTGGAGTAACGTATCAAGAAAAATATATCAAGAGCATTTATTGATAAGGTTATCGAGTAAGCTTACTAAATTTTTGAATGGTAGAGTTGATGCTCCCATTACTTTTATGGGAAATAAAGTTACGCATCAATTATATGATTTTAATAAGCTTTATTTGCAGACAATTCAGAGTGCTATCTCAGAAAATGATGTTATTGTTTTCTGTGGAGATTTTCAATCAAAATGGTTAAAAGAAATAGTTGACTATTCATTTACGCACAAAAAAAAGTTTCTTTTTAGAACAACTGGGACAATTTATGCAATAACCGATGAGTTGAAGTCTATCTTTAAAAATGATTATAGAATTTTAATACATTCTAAGCTCAATGGTCTTGCTACGGATAAAATATGGACAAACAATAAAACAATTATTGATCAAACTACTTTAAATGAAGGGCAACTATTAAAAATTCCATTAGATTACGGTAAAAATATAACTTACGGTTATCTAGGTCGTTTTGGCAAGGAAAAAGGAATTTTAGAATTATTGCAAATAACAGATTCATTAAGAATACCTATCATTTTTGCTGGTGATGGCCCGTTTAAAAGTGAGGTTATTGAATTTTGTTCAAAGCGAACAGAACGCGCTTTCATAGGTAAATTAAAAAGTGAAGAGATAACAACATTTTTTTCTAAAATAGATGTCTTAATTATTCCATCGTTAGAGGAGGCTGGTCCTTTAGTAGGTATAGAGGCAATGGCAGCCGGTAAAATAATCATCTCTACTAAAGTAGGAGCAACCCAAGAACGTCTAGAGGATACAGATAATCAATTTTGGTTTGATATAAATGACCCTCAATCGCTTTTAGATACAATTAAGTTTGTTGAGTCCTTATCCCAAGACGAACTAGTTAGAGTTAAAAGACAAGTAAGAGAACGTTATCTTGCAAAGTATAGTAATACAGAAGTTGCTTCTCAATACATTAGCATTGTTAAAGAATTGCTTAATTGAAAATTCTAACCGTAGCCATACCGAATCATCACTTTTTTCAATGGGTAAACCAGCTGGAAGAAGCTGGTTATGAAGTCTATTGGTTTGATATTACAGACAGTGGTCCGTCATCTCAAAAAATCCCTTGGGTAACTCAAATAAAGGGATGGAGACTTCGATACGATTTTCCTCTACGATCACGTGTAAAAAAGTATTTTCCTAAGACGTATAAGTATATTCAAAAACTTAATGAAAATGCAGTAGATATTGCTTTCGCGAAAGCGCTAAAAACTATAAATCCCGATATAATACATTGCTTTGAGATGCAACTTTCAGGCCTACCTATTTACTCAATAATAAAAGACATAAACGTACCACTCATTTACTCGTCGTGGGGGAGTGACCTTTATAGTTATGAGAGCCTCGGTATGAGCAACAGTGAGGTAAATAATTTTTTAGGCAGAGTAGGTTTTTTAGTGACAGATTGTAATAGAGATAAAGAAATCGCTCGTCAAAATGGTTTTAAGGGACATTTTTTAGGTGTTTTCCCTGGTAATGGAGGATTATCAATAAAGGAACAATCAAGCATAGCTACTTCAAGTAGAAAAAACATCATTATAAAAGGATATGATGATGGCGTAGGGCAAGCTCTTGTTGTTTTAAAAGCACTAGAGATTGTACCCTACGATGTATTAAAGACCTTCAAAATAATAATTTATAGCGCAGATAAAATTGTTGAAAAGTATGTAAATAACGCTACTTTTTTTAAAAATCTAGAGGTACGTTTATATCCTCGTTATCGTTTTATAGATAATGAAGAATTACTCATAATGATGGGAGAGAGTGCTATACATATAGCTAGCAGTCTTTCAGACGGGATGCCTAATGCGCTCTTAGAAGCTATGGCTATGGGGGCTTTTCCCATACAATCTAATCCAGGGGGAGCGACCCAAGAAGTAATAACAGATGGTGAGAATGGCTTTCTTATTAAAAACCCACTAGATACCATAGAGATTGCCCATCATATAGAGGCAGCGCTAGTTAATGAAGGTTTAAGAACCAGAGCACAAAAAATGAATACTACATTTATACAGGATCACTATAGTAGAAGTACCTTACAACCCCAGATTATAGCATTATACAAAGAGGTGTATTATAAGCAACTTTCATAATGGATATTTCATTTTTAATTGTAACCAGAAACAGACCAAAAGCTCTTAGAGTTACACTTGATAAGCTGGCAGATATTATAGATCTAGCTAGCCAGGAGGTGTGGGTACATATAGACGGCTGCGAGAAAACATCGCCACTAATTAATGAGTATAAATGGGTGCAATGGAGCAAAAGCGAGAAGAGCCAGAGCGCCTCACCCGCTCGTAACATATTATATAAAAAAGCCAGTGGAACCATTTTTATAGGGCTTGATGACGACGCGCACCCCATAAGCCCAAATTTTATAGAAGAGGTTTTAGTGCGCTTTCGCGAAAACAAGCATCTCGGTATTCTTGCCTTTCAAGAAGTCCGTGGTATATATAGTGCAGATGTAGATGCCCTTGCAGTAAAACGCAGCGGAAAAGCCTATGTTACAAATGATTTTGTAGGTTGTGGATTTGCAGTAAGTAAAAAAGCATACAATGCTACAAATGGTTTTCCGCTATGGATGGATATTTACGGAGAAGAGTCTGCCGTAGCCATAGAAGTACTAGATGCCGGTTATGAAATTATTTATGATTATAACCTTATTGTAAATCATAGAGTAGATGTTGAAAAACGTAAGTCTATGGGGAGAAATTACTTTAGATTTGAACATCAGTTAAAGAATGTCATAAGTTTTTACCTAGTATACTACCCAAAACCAGCGTTAAAAATAGCAAAAACGCTTTTTCATAATTTTAGAAAATATGCAATAAAGGACACAACTTATTTTATGTCTTTTATGAAAGTATGTGGGCGTACTTGTATAGATTTTAGAAAAATCTTAAAGTATAGATCGCCTGTAAACCAGCAAACTATCAGCCATAAAGATAAATTAGCACCTCTCAAGTATTAATTTTAGATGACTAGCCATCTACAGTTGGGGCATAATTCAATAAGAAACACTTACCTTTTAACCGAAAAATACATACTTTTATCGACCAACTATGTAGAACTTGTTAAATAGTTCTTAACTCAAACCCAACCAATGAGAAAAATAGGATTTATCCCCTTGCGCAAAGGCTCAAAGGGCATACCAGGTAAAAATAAAAAGAAGCTGCTAGGCCGTCCTTTATTTTGCTGGGCGCTTGGTGAGGCAATTGCATCTCAACTAGACACCATTTATATTTTTACAGATGATGATGATATCATCACTTTTGTTCATAAGGAATACCACTGGACAGACAAGGTAAAGACCATAAAACGTAGCGAAGAAAGCGCTACAGATGCAGCTTCTACGGAGATGGGAATGCTAGAGTTTGTAAATGGTCTAGAAGAGCCTTTTGATATAGTATGCTTATTGCAAGCAACCTCTCCTTTTACTACTTCGGTAGATATAAATGCGTGCATAGATAAAGTGCAGTCGGGAGCAAATTATGATTCGGCACTTACGGTTGTAAATACGCATCGTTTTACTTGGTATGAAGACGGTACACCAAAAAATTATGACGTTTTTAATCGCCCACGTAGACAAGATTTTGAAGGCTTACTTATAGAGAATGGAGCTTGTTATGTGACTACAATTAGCGCTTTTCGCGAAAGCAAAAACAGAATAAGCGGTAACATCGCCACAGTACAAATGCCTGAAGATAGCCTCACAGAGATAGATACACTCACAGACTGGAAAATAGCAGAAGAATTACTAGCTGCTCGTTTAAAAGCTAAGAAACAAAGCAACCGTATCACCCATCTTATACTTGATGTAGATGGCGTTTTTACAGATGGTTGTATTTATTATGGTGCAGAGGGCGAACTTATGAAAAAGTTTGATATGCGCGATGGTATGGGGCTAGAGATATTGAGACAGTACAACGTTGAGGTGATGGTAATGACCTCAGAAGACTCACAGGTTGTGGCTTCTAGAATGAAGAAGCTCAAAATTAAAGACGTCTTTATGGGCGTAAAAGATAAATACAGTCTGCTTTCTAGAATCGTAACTGATAGGGGGCTATCATTTTCAAACATTGCCTATATAGGTGATGATGTAAATGATATGGCAAATATTTGTGTAGCAGGATGGTCATTTACCCCAGCTAATGCGACAATGCCTATCAAAAATCACGCAGACGTAATACTAAAGAATAATAGTGCAGAAGGAGCCATACGCGAGGCCTGTGACTTTATTATAAAATATAACAATAGATATGAGTAATTATAAAGCTCCTTACACCATTGCAGAGATAGGTGGTAACCACAAAGGTGATATGGAGATAGCAAAAGAAATGATCAAAGTAGCCGCTATCTTTTGTAAGGTAGATGCCGTAAAATTTCAGAAGCGACACAATATAGAACTGCTCACTAAGGAGCAGTATGAAGCCCCACACCCTAACCCTATAAACTCATATGGAGATACGTATGGAGCACACAGAGAGTTTTTAGAATTTGATGTAAATCAGCACGCAGAGCTTAAGGCTTTTTGTGAAGAATTAGGTATTACCTATGCAACTTCGGTCTGGGATACAACGAGTGCAAAAGAAATAGCTGGACTTCATCCAGAGTTTATAAAAATACCTAGTGCTTGTAATAATCATTACGAAATGCTAGGCTGGTTATGTGAAAATTACAACGGAGAGATACATTGCTCTACAGGGATGACTACTAGAGATGAGATCGAGGAGTTAGTACAGTTTTTTGAAAAGCATAACAGAGGGAAAGACTTAGTACTTTATAACTGTACATCTGGATATCCAGTACCCTTTCCAGATGTTTGTTTGCTGGATATTAAAACGCTCATCGAGAAGTATGGCGATCGTGTAAAGCACATCGGGTTTTCTGGACACCATCTGGGTATTGCTGTAGATGTTGCTGCTTACACCCTAGGGGCAAATATAGTAGAGCGTCATTATACATTAGACCGTACTTGGAAGGGTACAGATCACAGTGCATCACTGGAACCGGCAGGTATGCGCAAACTCGCGAGAGACTTAAGAGCAGTACATCAAGCACTAGACTATAAAGGGACAGATATCTTGCCCATTGAGCAAGTACAACGTGATAAGCTTAAGTATCGTAAAGCATAATAATGGGTAAAAAAGTTTTCATTCTTTTTCCAGATGGCGTAGGCCTACGCAACTTTGCTTTTACTAAGTTTAAAGAAGTAGGAGAGGCGCAAGGATTTGATATCACTTACTGGAATAACACGATATTCTCGTTAGAAAAGGAATTGGGTTATAAAGAAGTGGTGATTGAAAACACAAGAATTCATCCTAAAACGCCTACACTTAGTCACGCAAGAAAAAGGGTAGAACTTGCGCTTTCGCGAAAGCGTGAAAAGGATAATGTCTATCCTACCTATCGTTTTCCATTACAGTGGAATGGTATAAAGAAGGCCGTAAAAAGTGCTTTTGTAAAGTATCACGAAACCTTTAGTGCTACACCAAAGGGTTGGCAACGCATAATGAACCAAATGCAAGCCGCCGAAAGGTCTACTGTTCGTTACAAGGAGCTTAAAGCACAACTAGAAGAACACCGTCCAGATATTGTTTTTTGCACCACACAGCGCGCTACACAGGCCATTGCACCTATACTAGCGGCGCAGGACCTTGGGATAAAAACGGCGTGCTGGATATACAGTTGGGACAACCTACCTAAGGGAATGACCACGATAGAGACGGATTACTATTTTGTATGGTCTGAGTTGATGAAGGAGCAGCTCTTACAGTATTACCCAAAAACAAGAGCAGAACAAATATTTGTAACGGGAACTCCACAGTTTGAGCCTCATTATGATAAGGATTTATTGCTTTCGCGAAAGCAATTTTGTCTAGAGCACAACCTTAGCGAAGAGACACGATACATTTGCTTTTCTGGGGATGATCAAACCACGTCACCACTGGATCAATATTATCTAGAAGACACGGCAATTGCTGTGCGCAAGTTGAGAGAGGAAGGTGAAGATGTAGCTATTGTATATAGAAAGGTTCCTATAGATTTTTCGGGTAGATATGATGAGGTTTTGGCTGAGTATAGTGATGTCATAACACCTATAGACCCTTTGTGGAAACCTATGGGCTCACAATGGAATCAAGTAATGCCTACTAAAGAAGATTTTGCTTTACTAGTAAATAATTGTCACCACTGCGAGCTTGTGGTAAACATATGCTCGAGTATGGTGTTTGACTTTGTGGTTCACGATAAGCCTACTATTTACCCTAATTATGAGCAGCCACAACTTAAGAAAGGAATACGTGACATAGGGCAGAACTATAAATACGTCCACTTCCGTTCTATGCCAGATTATGATACAAGTGTCACTTGGGCAATGAATAAAGAGGAGATTTATGATGGAATTAAGGGCTTACTTAATGGTAGTCTTAATCCAGTGCCTGTCACAAAAAAGTGGTTTGGGATTGTAAATAAACCAGAACAGCCAGAGAAGGCAAGTGAGCGTATTTGGGAGGGTGTAAATCAAATTCTTGGTTAATGCTTTTTAATTCTTTTGAATATCTCTTTTTTCTCCCACTGGTCTTTACGATTTACTGGTTCTTATTAAAGAACACTGTAAAAGGTCAAAATATATTTGTTCTTCTTGTAAGTTATTTGTTTTATGGATGGTGGGACTGGCGGTTTCTCGCGCTAATAGCCTTCAGCACACTTGTAGACTATGTTGTGGGGCTTAAAATGTCTCGAGAGCATTCTCAAACAAGAAAAAAGGGACTTTTAATCGTATCCTTAACTATCAATCTTGGGCTTTTAGGGTTCTTTAAATACTATAACTTTTTTGTAGATAGTTGGATTTCGGCTTTTGATACATTAGGAGTCTCAATGCATAAAAGTACACTGGATATAATTTTACCTGTAGGAATCTCTTTTTATACTTTTCAAACACTTAGTTATACAATTGATATTTATAGAGGCAAATTAAGGTCTACATTAAGTTTAATAAATTTTGCAGCTTATATATCCTTTTTTCCGCAGCTTGTTGCGGGTCCTATAGAACGCGCCACAAATTTATTGCCGCAGTTTGTAAAGAAGCGAGTATTTAATGAAGAAAAAGCAATCTCAGGTGTTAACCTTATTATCTGGGGTTTATTTCAAAAGGTTGTTATTGCAGATAGTTGTGCTCCTTATGTAGATGCTATTTTTGGGGGTTATCAAGAGGTTAATTCGCTTAGTTTGGCCCTTGGTGCGGTATACTTTGCTTTTCAGATTTATGGAGACTTTGCGGGATATTCAAATATAGCCATAGGCTCTGCCCGATTACTTGGGTTTGATTTGATGCGCAATTTTAACTACCCTTATTTTTCTAGAGATATGGCTGAGTTCTGGCGAAGATGGCATATTTCCTTATCTACTTGGTTTCGTGATTATGTATATATTCCTCTGGGAGGGTCAAGAGGAACAAAAGTAAATCAATTGAGAAATGTCCTTATAATTTTTCTAGTGAGTGGCCTTTGGCACGGTGCAAACTGGACCTTTGTATTCTGGGGAGCGTTACACGCGTTATTTTTCATACCCATACTACTCTCTAAATCTAATAGAAAGAATCTAGATCAAGTTGCACATAATACTATATTGCCTAATTTTAAAGAGATACTGCAGATGCTATGTACATTTATTCTAGCCTGTATAGCCTGGGTGTTTTTTAGAGCAGATGGGGTGAAAATAGCTGGAAGATATTTGTATAGACTTTTTACCGACTTAACTTTTGATATTGAATTTATATCAAATGATAGATATACAGTAGAGCTATTGTTGTTAATAGCTATTTTTATAATAATAGAGTGGATTCACAAAAGATATGAACATCCTTTTCAAGGCAAGTGTAAGTTTGTGAAATTAGCCTTTATACTACTATTAATTTTTACTCAAGGGGCATATTCTAACCCGAATGACTTTATATATTTTCAGTTTTAATGAGGAGCTTTTTCAAATATATAGGTGTAATCTCGATAATTATAGTAGTACTATTATTGCTTTTAGATGTAATTTATACGGCAGCATATCAAAATGAAGTGCCTAGAAATAAGGTGCAACTAGTTGCAAATATGAAAGAATCTCATATAGATTATATTTTTTTAGGTAGCTCTCGTACAGAGAATCATATAGATTGCGAGCTTGTAGAAAAATTAACAGGTAAAAGCTGTATAAATTTAGGAATTCAAGGTGGAAGACTTAATGATTATAAAATATTGGTGCGACTTCTCAAGCAGAATAGCATTTCCTTTGAAAAGCTCTTTGTTCAAGTAGACTACATTTATAATTTTAAGGGTCATTCACCTTCATTTATAGCATCATTTATGCCTTTTCTAAATAGTAATAACCTACCTCCAAATATTATCGATGATTTAGGCTTACCTGATTATTACTCAGTACCTTTTTTAAGGTATGCGGTAAATGATAGTAAAATAGGTTTTAGAGAGACGTTTATGCAATACCTAAGGAAACCTTCAAGAGTAAACTATGAGAGTGGCTTTTCACCTTTGCAAGGAGTAGGGAGTCATATAAGTGGTCATTTTCCTAATAGTATTGTAAGTACAAACGAAGCATTAGAGGACATAGTACAGCAAGTAGAGCAGGATAAACTTATTTTGTTTACAGCGCCTTATTGTGAAAATGGAGAGAATAGAAATACTTTTTTGAAAGCACTTAAGGAGCGTCATATAAGTTTAAAAGATTATTCTAAACTATTTGATGCTAATTCTGAGTACTATGTTAACTGTGGTCATCTCAATGAAAAAGGTGCGAATCAATTTACTAAGATTTTAACCCAAGATATTCTTATAGACTAATGCACATTGCTTACATCACACCAGAGTATCCCCATCCAGAATTAGGCAATTCTGGCGGTATGGGCACGAGTATAAAAAATCTCGTGACTGCTCTTTGTAAAATGGGTCATAAAATCAGCTTATTTGTTTATGATCAACATAAAACGGACACTTTTATTGAAGATGGGGTGACTTTTCATTTGATAGCCAAAAAGCATTATAAGATAGGAGGGTTCTACTTTTATAGAAAGCATATAGAGCAGTATATAGATAAGCATAGTAGTGATGTCGATATTATCGAGGCACCAGATTGGACAGGAATCACCGCCTTTATGAGCTTAAAAAAGCCACTTGTAATACGTTTTCACGGAAGTGATACCTACTTCTGTCATATTGAGGGACGACCACAAAAATGGAAAAATGCTTTCTTTGAAAAACGAGCAGTAAGAAAAGCAAAAGCATTTATTGCACCTACACAATTTGCGGGTAAAAAAAGTATACAGCTCTTCAAACAGCCGTTATCAAAACTTAAAATTATCCATTATGGATTGGAGTTAGATAAATTCAATAATAATTCTCCAGAAGAATTTATATCTAAACGTTTACTTAATATCGGGACACTTATTAGAAAGAAAGGAGTGTTTCAATTGATAGAGATGTTTAATAAAATTATAATTGCGCATCCTACTGCAAAACTTCATTTTATAGGGGCAGATAGTTATGATGTACAAACCGGTAGTGCTTCTACTTGGCAATTAATGCAAGAGATAATGAGCCCTGCAGCTATAGAGGCCATTACTTATTTAGGTAAAGTACCTTATGGCCAAGTTAAAGAGGAGATACAAAAAGCACATATATGCGTGTTTCCTTCTCTTGCAGAAACACTTGGTATGGTTACTATTGAATCTATGGCTTTACAAAAGGTAGTAATTAATACTAGTATAGGTTGGGCACAAGACCTTATAGAACACGGTAAGGATGGTTTTATGCATCATCCAGATGATATTGATGCTTACGTTAACACAGTAACAACAGTGTTTGAAAATGATGCTCTCAGGAAGAGAATTATAAAAGCAGCAAGAGAAACTATAGAAGAACAATTTGATATTAATTACGTTGCTCAGAGCAACGTTTCATTTTATAATTCATTGATCTAATTTGATAGTAATATATCACATAAATAATTGCGTTATATCTGTGCGTAAACTTGATGGAACTGAACTTTCTTTTAAGAAAGGTAGACCAAACGAGGTGCTGTTTGAGATTGCAAGTAGGTTTAAGGAAGAGTACGTTTTATGGTGTAGTGAAGAGGCGCGTCATAACCTCAATATTGATGTACTAGAAAAGTTGTTTGATCACCATAGACTAATGCTTAGCTATGGTGATGTAAATAGACCATTTTTGACTAAAGATATAGGTTATATAGAAGATACTCCTTTTGTGAAAATACCTGGAGATGTTACGTATCCCACTTGGCAAATGCATAGCTATGTGGGAGGAATACACGCAACTGTTCTTAATGAAATAAGTACTTCCGTAAATGTTGATGTAAACTTCGATTTTTTACTTAATTCTATCGCAAAAAAGGCACAAGCACAAGGTTTAATTTGCCTGTCAGAACCCCAATTAGTTAAGGATCAAGCCTTAGTAAAAAGTCTTATAGCTACAAGAGAAGAACTATATACTTTTGTAAGTAAACATTATAAGAAAAGATGGCTGTTTTTTCTGTTTATTATGCACGCGAAGTATTCTCGTACTTATCCAGTAGTAAATGTACTAAGATGTCTTTTTAAAAAGAATTCAAGCCACATAAATATTGATTTTAATAAGATTGTATTTGAAACTTTTAAGCCAGAGGGTAGTCTACCATTACAAATAGATGTTGTTATACCAACATTGGGAAGAGAAAAATACTTAGTTGATGTCTTAAATGACTTTAAAAATCAAACTTTATTACCTAAAAAGGTGATTGTTGTAGAGCAAAATCCAGATATTAATAGTTCATCAGAATTAGATTATCTCTATAGTGAAAACTGGCCATTTGAGATTGACCATATGTTTATTCATACGACGGGTGTTTGCAATGCTAGAAATTTAGCCTTAAAAAAATGTGCCTCAGAATGGGTTTTCTTGTTTGATGATGATGGTAGGCTTACTAATGACACATTACAAGAAATACAAAAAACGCTTTTCAAAACAAATGCAAAATGTATAAATATGTCATATTTGCAAAAAGGCGAGAAGGAAACTAATGTTCACCTTAAGCAATGGCCGTATTTTGGTGCAGGCTGCAGTGTTATCCATAAAAGTGCACTAGTAAATGTATCTTTTGATCCTGCTTTAGAGCACGGTTATGGCGAAGATGTAGATTTTGGTATGCAAATACGTAACAATGGAGCAGATATACTCTATGCACCCAACATAAAAATCACACACCTAAAAGCACCAATAGGAGGGTTTAGAAGTAAAAAAGTTTTTCCTTGGCAGATAGAGGGAGCGATTCTTCCGAAACCTTCGCCACAAGTAATGTATCACAGGGAAAAAAACACAACAAATAAACAATTAATAGGTTATAAATGGGTGCTGTTTTTTAAATTTTATAAAGAAAACAGCATCAAGAATCCTATCTCGTATATACGATACTTCCGTTCCGCTTGGGAAGCTAGTCAAAAATGGGCTCAAAAACTTCCATTCAATGACTGAAAAACTCTCTCTAATAATTTGCACATATATGCGCCCAGTAGCGCTTACCACGCTACTAGACTCTGTAAAAACCCAAACGGTTTACCCAGATGAGATACTCATCATAGATGGAAGTGTTAATGATGAGACAGAGGTACGCTTTCGCGAAAGCGGAATAAAGAACCTCACCTATTACAAAGTTTCAGACGCACAAAGAGGTCTTACTAAACAGCGGAATTTCGGTATAGATCGAGTAAGTAATACGATGGATGTGGTGTGCTTTCTAGATGATGATACAGTGCTTGAACCTACATATTTTGAGAAAATACTTGATGTGTATCAAGCATATCCTAATGCTTATGGAATAGGAGGTTACATTAATAACGAAGTGCAGTGGGAGCGTGCAGAAACATTAAATCCAAGAGACATACATCACTTCTATTATGATGGGTATAGAAGGAAAGAGGGAGCTCGTTTTAAACTAAGAAGAAAGTTAGGTCTAGATGCAAATACTCCACCAGGCATCTTACCGAAATATGGTCACGGCAGGTCTGTTAGTTTCTTGCCTCCTACTGGAAAAATTTATGAAGTAAAACAGCTTATGGGAGGAGTCTCCAGCTTTCCTCTAGAGGTTTTGAAAAAGAATAAATTCTCTGAATATTTTGAAGGTTACGGTCTTTATGAGGATGCAGATTATACATTCAGAATTTCAAAACTAGGACAGCTATATGTACATACAGGCGCAAACCTTGCGCATCATCACGACGCCTCTGGAAGGCCTAATCAATATCATTATGGTAAGATGGTAACACTTAATGGCTGGTATGTGTGGAGAGTGATGCACCCTGAGCCTGGATGTATTAATATTATAAAATGGTATGCGATAAGTAGTGTTTTGACACTTATTCGTTTTGTAAATGTGCTTACTACTTCTAGCCGTAAAGAAGCATTAACAGAAGCTCTGGGTCGCACTGTTGGTCTTTTTAGCTTACTTTTAAGCAAACCTAGATAATGCGTTATAAAAAGGACATACAACGTTATAAAGAGTACAGTAAGAGCAGTGCATTATTACTGGTGTTAACACAGCAAGGATTGTGGGCTTTGTTTGTATATCGTTTCTTTAATGCCATTTATAGATCTACAATGCCTAAGATTGTAAAAGCACCCTTACTGGTTGTTGGTGTTTTTTTTCAGAAATGGATTGAAGTGATTACAGGGATAACACTACCCTATGCAGCAACAATAGGTGAAGGCTTGTATATAGGTCACTACTCAGGTATAATTATTAGTCCAGAAACTGTAATAGGGAAGCATTGTAATATCTCGCAAGGAGTAACGATAGGTGTGAGTGGACGAGGAGCACACCGCGGTGTTCCTACAATAGGTAATCGTGTTTATATGGCTGCTGGAGCTGTTATCGCAGGAGGAATAAATGTAGGTGATGGGGCTGTTATAGGAGCAAACTCCTTAGTAATTACAGATGTTAAAGAAGGTACTACAGTATTGGGAGTACCCGCAAAGATGGTAAGTGCTAAAGATTCTAAAGATTACATATAATGGATTTTTTAGTTATTTCTGATGCTCCTATCTTAGATAAAAAGGGAATATATGAAGGGTATGCCCCTTATATAAAAGAGATGAATATTTGGCTTGATTCTGTAGATCAAGTAACCTTTGTATGTCCCACTAGTTATAAAAGAGCACTACTCAATGCTCCATTTGATAGACAGGACATCAATATTAAAAGTCTCCGAAGACTAGAATTTAACAGCATACTTGTTGCACTTATATCTATACTTACATTGCCGTATCAAGCCATCGTTTTATGGAGTGCTATGCGTAAGGCAGATCACATACACTTGCGGGCTCCGGGTAACCTGTGCTTACTTGCTTGTATGGTACAAGTTCTGTTCCCTAATAAGAAGAAAACTGCCAAGTATGCTGGAAATTGGGACCCTTTGTCAAAACAACCACTCGCTTACAGACTTCAAAAAAAGATTTTATCGAGTACCACACTTACTAAAAATATACAAGTACTAGTGTATGGAGAGTGGGAAAATAGTACCAGTAATATCACCCCTTTTTTTACAGCAAGTTATTACCTAGAAGAGATAGACTCTTTTAAAAAGAGAAATTTTGATAAACCTTTAAGAGCAATTTTTGTAGGTACAATGGGAAGTAATAAACGACCATTTGAAACGGTACAGCTTATAAACAAGTTACGTAAAGTTGGTCTTGATATAGTGCTTGAGATGTTTGGCGATGGTCCACAAATGGAAGATATTAAATGGTATAGGAAGGAAAATGGTCTCCTTGAATACGTCATTTTGCGAGGAAACCAACCGGCAAACGTAGTAAAAGAAGCCTACAAAAGATCTGATCTTGTCATACTATTATCAAAAAGTGAAGGCTGGCCTAAGGTTATTGCAGAGGGTATGTTTTGGGGAGCAATTCCTATAGTTACTCAAGTTTCTTGTGTTCCTTGGATGCTAGATAATGGCAGTAGAGGAATACTTGTTGATAATCCAGATAAAATAAATACCACTCAACTAATCAAACAGCTAGAAGATAGTGCATCTTTACAGAAAATGAGTAATGCTGCCACACATTGGTCTAGGCAGTATACGATGGACACATTTACAGCTCAGATAAAAGAATTGCTTTAATGAGAGTATTACAACTTATAGACTCACTAGATGGAGGAGGGGCAGAGCGTATGGCGGTAAATATTGCAAACCTTAACGCTAAAGAAGGCATCACTTCTTTTTTATGTAGTACAGTAAAGTCTGGGGCACTTGAAAAGATTATTAATAACAATGTAAATTTTTTTATTCTAGGTAAATCTGGTAAAATAGATGTAAAGGCTTTCGTGCGTTTCTTTCATTATGTAAAAAATCACGACATTCAAATTATACACGCGCACTCTACATCTGTTCAGCTGGCTGTATTTACTAGACTGAGATATCCACATATCAAGGTAGTATGGCATAATCATTATGGAATGAGTACAAAAATGCGTGGCTTGTCCTTATTTAAGATTAAATTACTTTCAAAGTTTATCAATGTTAGTATAGCGGTGAGTGAAGAATTATTAAAGTGGTCAACTCAAAATTTAAGTATTGAGCATAATTATTACTTAAATAATTTTCCTGTATTTTCAACAAACTTTATTGAGCAGACTAAGCTTTATGGAGAGTTTGGTAATCGGGTATTACTATTGGCAAATCTTAGGCCCATTAAAAACCATATAGCCTTAATAGATGCATTTATTGAAGCCTGGACTAGTTTTCCTCGCTGGACTTTACACCTAGTCGGAACTGATTTTGGAGATGAGTACGGTCAATCTGTAAGAGAATATATAGTAAAGCATAATTTAAAGGATAGTGTCTTTGTATATGGATCAAGACAAGATATCCCGTATATTTTGAGTCAAGTAAATATTGGTGTTATTGCTTCAAAATCTGAAGGTTTACCACTTTCTTTACTAGAGTATGGTAATGCATCTTTACCAGTAATTGTTACAAATGTAGGTCAGTGTGAAGAAGTAGTAGGTAAAGATGGAATTGTAATAAATGATGTCAAAACAGAAATGCCTCAAGCGTTAAAAAAACTCTTTGCCTCTGAAGGTCACGATTTAAAAAAGATGGGAAGTGCATTAAAAAAAAATATAGATAAACATTATAGTGCGCAGAAATTTATGCAATCATTATTACCTATTTATAATGTATTAGTTAAGGCTAAATGAATTTAAGTAAGCAACATTGGTACATTATTTCCTTATTAGTACACGTACTTATAGGTGCAGTGATTTTTTTTCAAAAATCATTCTCAACAGTATATTTTCTCATAAGTATTGCTTTTTTTCTTTTTCACATATTAAAAACTGGAAATAAGAATAATGAAGCGCTTATGGCTGCGGCTTATATGACGGGTGCTGAGGTGTTTTTTAGAATGACGCAGGCGGTACGCATTTATGAGGCGGGAAAATATACTGTAATTGCATTTATGCTTATAGGGCTTTTTTTAAGTGGTACCAGTCGTAAATCTGGTATATACTGGTTCTATATATTTTTACTGTTTCCCAGTATACTCGTTACAGCTATAAATTTAAAAATAGGGTCAGATGTTAGAAATGCAGTATTCTTTAATCTGAGTGGACCACTCTGCTTAGGACTCTCTGCATTATACTGCATAGATAGAAGGTTAACTTATAAACAGTTGTCGTATCTCGCAAAATGGCTGCTATTGCCTATTATAGCAATGGCTTTATATATTACACTAGGCACTCCAGATTTAAGAGAATCTCTCAATAGTACGGGTGCAAATTATTCTGCAACAGGTGGTTTTGGGCCTAATCAAGTGTCTACAATGTTAGGTTTAGGAATGTTTGCCGCACTGGTCCAACTGGTAGTGCATAGCAAAAATAAATTATTATTATTTACACATTTGTTTATTATTGGGTTTTTACTTTATAAGGGTATAATTACGTTTTCTAGAGGGGGAGTTCTTACGGGGCTTATTATAAGTGCAGTTTTTTTAATCGTATATTTTGCCGGAGCAAAGGCTGTTGCTAGACGACGTATGTTTACCTATTTAATACTATTAAGTATTGTATTAGGTGTAGCCTCCGTTTATAGCTCTTTTCAAACCAACGGCCTTATAAATAAACGTTATACAAATAGGGATGCTGCTGGAAGACTTAAAAGCGACATTACAACGGGTAGAGCTGAGCTCCTAGAGTCCGAAATTTCTGCTTTTTATGAAAACCCTTTAGTGGGTGTTGGAGTGGGTAAAATTAAAGAATACAGAGAAGAAACTACTGGCTTGAGTGCTGCTTCTCATAACGAAATGAGTAGACTATTATCAGAGCACGGCATCCTAGGTTTAGTAATACTGGGCATTTTAATTATTTATCCATTAGTTTATAGATCTAAAAACAGGCGTAACTATCTGTTTTTTTCGGCGCTGTTGTTTTGGTTTTTAACAATAAACCACTCCTCAATGCGAATTGCGGCACCAGGTTTTATTTATGCTTTATGCCTATTAAATATTGTAAATGAAAACAAGAAAACTCCTGTACGTAGGCAACGCGCTCTCCGCTAGTGGTAAAACGCTTGCTACTATAGAAACCTTGAGCCCGCTGCTCGAGCAGGAGAGCTATGACGTAATAATTACATCTCAAAAGCCTAATAAACTTCTCAGGTTGCTGGATATGATTGCTACCTTTTACAAGGTTAGGGACACTGTAGATGTCGTTCTAATTGATACCTACAGCACGCTTAACTTCTGGTATGCAGTGATCATAGGGAGGCTTTGTAGCAAGAGTAACCTTCCTTATATTCCCATCTTACACGGTGGTAATTTACCAGAGCGACTAGAAAAAAAACCGGGTATCTGTAAAAAGTTATTTGGTGATGCCAGCTGTAATGTTGCGCCTAGTGGTTATTTATATAGCGCTTTCGCGAAAGCGGGATTCTCAAACCTCATACACATTCCTAATACACTTGAGATAGAAAAGTATCCGTTTACAGAGAGGGAGAACTTTAAACCCAAGTTACTCTGGGTGCGATCATTTGCCAAAATATACAATCCTTTAATGGCGATTAAAGTTTTAGAACAGCTCCTCACTCATCATCCGGATGCTACGCTCACGATGGTAGGGCCAGAAAAGGATGGGAGTTTGCAAAGCTGTAAAGAGTATGCTAGAACTAATAATTTACCCGTGACTTTTACTGGAAAATTATCAAAAAAGGAGTGGATTAAAGAGAGCACAAAACACGATATCTTTATAAATACCACAAATTTTGATAATATGCCGCTAAGTGTAGTTGAAGCAATGGCTCTAGGCTTACTCGTAGTATCCACCAGTGTGGGAGGAATGCCTTATCTTATAAGTGATAAAGAAGACGGCTATCTTAGTCCACCGTCAGACGTTAAGTTGTTTACTGAGAAAGTGGTAAACGCAATTTCAAACACTAATGACAGTATCAAGATTACACAAAAAGCTCGAGATAAGGTAGCTGCATATGACTGGGAATCAGTCAAAAGCAAGTGGCGTCAAGTGCTCTACTAATTTTATGATATATTTACATCTCTAACCAACTAGAAATGTCGTTTTTTCCAGATATACATTTTAACGTTTCAGAACGTAAAGTGTTGCTTCGTATTTTTGATATAGTAGCTGTTCTGGGAGCACTTTATCTTACACGGTTATTTTTAGAATTTGATTATCTCGAGATCAATAGCCATAACCGAGTAGCTATTATTGTGCTCATTGCGTACCTCTCTATTTTTGGGACTGTTTTTGAACTATACTTCTTACCCAAAACAGTAAAATTTCAAACAATGCTTAAGAATGTTATTCTTACAGTATCTGTTACCGTATTGTTTTATTTACTAACCCCTTTTTACACACCTATTTTACCAGAAAACAGATTACAGATTGTGTTTTTCTTCTTGGCTATGGTTGTAGGTGTAAGTCTCTGGCGATGGTTATATATCACTGTTATTGCCGCTCCTAGATTTTACAAAAAAGCCATTGTAGTAGGAGACTCTTTTAATATTACTACAATAATTAAAAATTTAGAAAGCGCAGATCCTAATTATAAAATAGCGGGTTATGTAAATACAGAACCTATGTCTATAGAAGAAGTAATTGCAACAGATGCTAAGCGTTACCCCCCAGAAGGCTTATTACAAACTATAAGGGATAATGGTATTTCAGAAATTATTGTTGCAAGCAGCTACTCAGATGGGATTACCTTGCCGTTATACAACGAGCTCATACTTCTTTTAGAAAAAGGATTCCCTATAAGGGAGTATATGCAGGTTTATGAGGAGATTGTGCAGCGGGTGCCTGTCCAACACGTAGACAAAGATTTTTATCGCTACTTTCCTTTTAGCAGAAGTAATCAAAATAAGTTTTATAGACTTATACATAGGGTGTTTGATCTTTTATTAGGCATTATTGGTATAAGCTTCTTTGTAGTCTTTGCTCCATTTATTTGGTTAGGTAATTTAATAGGTAATAGGGGGCCACTTTTTTATACACAAACGCGAGTAGGGCATAATGGTAAACCTTTTAAAATTATCAAGCTACGCACAATGATTGTTAATGCCGAAAAAGATGGAGCTGCCTATGCCCAGAAAGGTGATAGTCGTATTACCAGCTTTGGGAGGTTTTTAAGAATGAGTAGAGTAGATGAGATTCCTCAATTTTTCAATGTTATTTTAGGAGAGATGAGCGTGATAGGACCTCGACCAGAGCGTCCAGTATTTGTGAAAGAATTATCTAAAGAAATTCCTTTTTATGAGACAAGGCATATTGTAAAACCTGGTCTCACTGGCTGGGCACAAGTAATGGGAAGTTATACCACTTCTGAAGAAGGGGCACTAGAAAAGTTGCAATATGATTTATATTATATCAAGCACCGTAACCTTTTTATGGATTTGAGTATTATTCTTAAGACCATAAGTACGGTAATCAATTTTAGAGGGCAATAAAAAACTACGCCTCTATACGTGTAAGTTTTATATTTCTCAATATATAAATATACCTTACAGCTATTGCTATAAGAAGCGGCAACAATGAGGTAGCATAACTCTGTACTCCTATTGCCCAATGAGCAAATAGTAAACACATTAAAATAACTGCTAGTTTCATATAAGGATAAATCCATCTTGCAGGTTGCACCTTCTTAACGGCAAATGCTGCAAGTATGTGAAAAGGAAATGCCCAGAGAATATTATAATTCCAAGCGGTAGCAATATGATCTGTCCCAAACCACAAAAAAGCCACTAGCACACCCGTAACACCCGTAAAAAGTAGAAGAGTAGTATCTAGCCACCCTATTCCATTATCACCTTTAAAGTCCTTATAGGTCTTGTAAACGATAAATAAAGCAATGAGTCCTAGTATAAATAGTGGGCTTACATAAAAAGGGACTCCATAAGAGTGTATAAAGCTAGGTTCAAATATAGTCTGAGAGTTTTTAACCAGTGCTTTTGAACTATTGCCACTAGTTACTTGGGCTGTTTTAAAAGAAGCCATAAGCTCGTTAGGTAAAAATAAATGCTCCTCTGGCGTGGCAACACGATCTATCACGGACCCAAGAGCTACATCTATACCTAAACTTCCCCAGCTGTTCCAAGGTACATACTGTCTTATAAGATCCCTATGAGTGAGCGTTGTATCTATACCTGTATGTTGTAATGCAAGAGATCCTTCTACAGAAGATGCAACGGCATAATAAGGTCGTGTTGCACAGTTGTCATAAAAGAAATCATATTTATAATAGCGGTTAGCCTCATCTAGATTATTGAGTAAAAACTCATAGGTATCTTGCTTTTCTTGCTGGTTTAAATTGAGTTCTTGTGATTTTATCCAGCGCTGTTGCGCTTTATAGCTGTACTCAAAATTTTTATAAGGAGCGGCAGCTAGCTTGTAAAGTAGTTTTCCTCTAGCAAATTTTAAGTAAAAATTAGGTGTGTCAAAGTCAAAAACTCCATAGTTAAAAACCAGATCTATCTTGTTAGGCACATCTTTAACACGCACAGAAGTGTGCCCAAAGGCATCATAAAGTTCTGGACCAGGTCCTATAGTTATGAGCTCGATACTTGCCTCTGTAGAGAGAGTAGGAAATCGTTGCTGTGCCTCACAAATAAAAGAGTAAGCGAGTAAAAGTAGGAGTAGTGCCTTTTTCATAGATGGTAAAGATAGTTGAGATACGATTAAGGAGCAAAGCCTATCTAGTAACTTAAACCCATAAAAAAAGCCAGACATAGTCTGGCTTTACAATATTAAAGAAGTTTTATACACCCGGTACGATGCGTACAGGCACTGTAAATTGAGTTCCTACAGTTTGGGTCTCTAGTTTTTCATAATTAAGGCGTGACTTAATAAAAGCAGCTACATATTCTTCTTTAGTGTCTACATCTATAACAACTACCTCATTTGCTTTGTTTACCATTAAGGTAACCTGTGCAGTTAGATCTTTTTTTACCTCAAATCCTGGCTCGCTTAAAAGAGTTGCCACTTGTTGAGTTACAGTCTTTCCTTTCTCGTCAGAGGTTGGTTCAGTTTCGGTTGCAAATACTGTGCTTATTGATAATAAGGCTACAAGTACTAATAGGTTTACTTTTTTCATAATAGGTTTTTGTTTTTTTGATTAATTCTATAACAAAGAGACGGCTATTTTTTCAATATGTGACACCTTGATATGAAGCTTAACTGTTCTTTAACCCTCATTTACAGTCGTTAACGTTGTGTTGATTTTCAAATAACGCTTTCGCGAAAGCGTAAAAACACACTCCACAATAATTCATTTAAAACCATTTATAAGACACTTTTAAAAAGGATAATTTGTGACCAAAAGTGAATTGATTTTTACATTTTATTACATATAGTGCAATGTTACCAAAACAAAAAAATCCCGCTCTATAAAAGCGGGATTTTACAACGTGATTACTCACGTTTATATAATGTAAGTCTTAAGCTAGTACAGCCTGAACTTTATCTGCAGCTTCTTTAAACTCGATAGCAGATTGAACGTCAAGTCCAGAATCATCTATAAGTTTCTTTGCGATATCTGCATTAGTACCTTGTAAACGTACAATGATAGGCACGTTTATAGTTCCCATATTTTTATATGCATCTATAATACCTTGTGCCACACGGTCACAACGTACAATTCCTCCAAAAATGTTTACTAAGATTGCCTTTACAGCTGGATCTTTAAGTATTAATTGGAAAGCAGCCTCAACACGCTCAGCATCTGCAGTACCTCCTACGTCAAGGAAGTTTGCAGGCTCACCACCAGATTGCTTGATAAGGTCCATAGTTGCCATCGCAAGTCCAGCACCATTTACCATACACCCTACGTTTCCGTCTAGGTCTACATAGTTAAGTCCTTTCTCACCAGCTTCAACCTCTACTTGGTTTTCCTCACGCTTGTCACGCATAGCTGCATAATCTTTACGACGGTATAATGCGTTATCATCTAGTGATACCTTAGCATCTACTGCCATAATCTTATCGTCACTTGTTTTAAGAACAGGGTTGATCTCAAAAAGTGAACTGTCAGAATCTGTGTATGCTTTATAAAGAGCAGCAACAAACTTTGTCATATCCTTAAAAGCAGCACCACTTAACCCAAGGTTAAAAGCGATTTTACGTGCTTGGAAAGGAAGTAATCCTGTTGCAGGATCTATCTCTTCGTGAAAGATAAGGTGCGGAGTCTCCTCTGCTACCGTCTCAATATCCATCCCACCTTCTGTAGAGTACATAATCATATTGCGACCTGTCCCTCTGTTAAGAAGTACAGACATATAATATTCTTCTGGCTCGCTGTCACCTGGGTAGTATACATCCTCTGCAACAAGTACTTGGTGTACTCTCTTACCTTCAGCGCTAGTCTGAGGTGTTACAAGATCCATCCCTATAATCTGGTCTGCGATTGTTTTTACTTCATCAAGACTTTTTGCGAGTTTTACACCGCCACCTTTACCGCGTCCACCTGCGTGTACTTGGGCTTTGATTACGTGCCATCCAGTACCGGTTTCTTCTGTAAGTTTTTTGGCAGCTGCAACAGCTTCATCTGGAGTCTGTGCTACATAACCGCGTTGGATACGTACGCCAAAACTATTTAATATCTCTTTTCCTTGATATTCGTGTAGATTCATAATCTTCGTTTAAGATGCTTAATTTGCCTCGCAAAAATAACAAATGCGCTACGGGAGCGCAATAGTTTTTGTGATTAATTCTGAGGAATGATTTTATACAATTTCTGCACTAAGTCCCGCTTGTAAAAGTTTAGAACAACGAGGCTCTAAATCTTTGTAATCGCCAGACTTTACAGAGCACTTCCCTTTATAGTGTACCAGTAGTGCACACTGGTGTGCTTGATTTTCTTCGTGATCACAAGCATAGATGAGTGTATTGATCACGTGATCAAAGGTATTTACATCATCATTATAGAGTATAATCTCGTGTGCCGGTGATTCTTCGGTTAAGATGTCTAGTTCTTCTTGATATTTTTCTTGATTGCTCATATCATTAAGATTTTTGCTACAAATTTACAAATTTTGTGGGTTTACGCTTTCGCGAAAGCGTAATTCTAACATAATATTATCAACTCTCTAGCTGTGTCTAGCCTCGCTTCTCAAACTTACAAGCGACCCAATTATTGCGCTCATAGTTACTAACGAAGTAAAGTCCGTGTTCATTGCATTTTTCAGAAATAAGCGGAATATCTTCTGTATAAAATCCACTTAATAATAAAATTCCATCTTCGGAAAGACAGCTAGCATAGGTAGGGATGTCACTTAGTAATATGTTGCGATTTATATTTGCGATGATGATATCATAATTTTTATCACTAAGTAAAGATACTTCACCCTCATAAGTGGTGATGTGTTTACAGTTGTTACGCTCCACATTTTCTATAGTGTTAAGGTAGCACCAGTTGTCTATATCTATAGCATCTATAGGTTGTGCGCCACGCATCTCTGCAAGTATAGCAAGCACGCCTGTGCCACATCCCATATCTAGTGTTTTCTTACCTGCAACATCAAGTTTAAGAAGGTGCTTGATCATCATATGGGTAGTCTCGTGATGGCCGGTGCCAAAAGACATTTTTGGCTCTATTACGATATCAAACGCTACATCTGTTTTTTTGTGAAAGGGCGCTCTCACGGCACACTTACCATCTACTTCTATAGGTTCAAAATTCTTTTCCCACTCCTCATTCCAGTTTACCTGCTCTATCTCCTCTGCACTATATGTGATTTTAAATTCTTGAGAATTTAAGATCTGTATATCATTGAGTAGTTTGTCAAACTGCACCTCACCTTCTGGAAACGCCTCTTGCTTCTGTATGTATGCAATTACACCAGTAGAGGTCTCTGTAAAGCTTTCAAAACCTGCGTAGCCTAGCTCTGCAATGAGAATTTCTGTAGCTGGGTCGCGTGGTTCTATAGTAAATGTGTAGCCTAGGTAGATGGGAGTCATTAGTTGTTTTTTTGTAAGTTGTATGTTGCTTCTGGGTCTATGGTGAGAAGTATAGATCCATTTACATCGGGCAAAAATACGGTTTCTGTATCGATGAGAATCTCTTCTTTTGCAGTAAAATCTACTCGGGCAGCTTCTCTAAATTGCTCATTTCTTATAAGTACTTTATAAGGAGCTCGTAAGCTAAAACTCCATCTTGTAAAGTTTTGATTTTCTACCAGCGTATAGCTGTCTGGTTGCAGCATCTCGTGTGTCATTTTTACTGCTCTTCCAGTGTGTAAAGACCCTGCGCCATAGAGCCCACGGAGCGGCTCGTTAGCCTTAATGTGATCTATGTTTGTAGCAGAGAGTTTTATAATGCTACTCATCTCATCTACAGATAAGTCATTGTTTACGGAGAGCATAAGACCTATAGTGCCGGTTACTAGTGGTGCTGCGGGTGAGGTAGCTTGATAAGGATTGTAAGCAATCTCTCCATTTTTTTGAAACTTGTAATACTGAAAGATATCATTGCCCGGTGCCACAATATCTACTGTGGCGTCAAGATTATTTGTAGAGCTTAAGTAAAGTCTATAGGTGTCTTTTGGGTCATTATTTGCAAATCCTCCTGTGCGGGAGAGGTGATACTGTTGTTTTTCGGCATAATATTTACCATTTTTTTCTTCTATGTTGAGGCCATCTTCTATAGTACCATATTTATGTTGCACACTACCCACAGATAGTACGTGCTCATAGGCTCCCGGGTATCTTAATTGTGTTCCGTTGGTTTTGCTATAAGGTGCATTATGGGGCACAGATACAATGATGGTCCCTAGATCTCGCATCTCATTAATTGCTTCTTGAGCGGTCTCATAATAGGTGCGACTTCCCCAGCTGCAGTTTATGACTTTTACGCCGCTTCTTGCAAGTTCTAGAAGTTGATTAAACTCCTTAAAATCTCCATAGGTAGTAGTCTTTATGCTGCAATCATAACATACACCTGCACCAGCATAGCTATTATCACCTTGCGCTGCAGCTATGGCGGCTATGTTATAACCGTGACCACCAGAGAGGCTGCTTTTTTTTACCACTGTAAGTTTACCAGTAAACTCTGGGTCTTCTGGATCTACATATCCATCTGAAATACCAATGTGCACATCTGGTGAGCCCGTAGTGTAGTACCAGGCTTGGGGTACTCCAAGAAAATCATAATAATCAAATACAATCGGTGCTCCTAGATTTTGTCCTGTAGTACTTGTTACTCCATAATCATTAGGCTCATAGATTTGTAATTTTTGAGCGGTAATACTTTCAGAAAACTCAAATATATCTGGAGCAATCATTTTTAACTCTTGCTGAAAGGCAGGTGTAGCGGCAATGGCAAAGAAGGTGCGCTTGAGCTTATCGCGAGTGGCATATTTAAACCCTCTTCTAAAAACCTTTACGTCGTGTTTTTCAAAAAGCGTTTTTAAACGCAAGTCATCTCCTGTATACGTAACAACAGAGTCTTGCGTTTGTACAGGTATTTCTATAGCATTTGATACAGTTCTTATATAAAATCTGTCCTCTTGTGCCGTAATGGTGTAAGAGAAAGCAATAAGTATGATGATGACTAGCCGCATCATACCTATGATTTTTTTATCGTAGCTATTTCTTTTTCGAGCGTTGCGACCTTGTCTAGTGCTTGTTCTATTTGTTTCTCTTGGTGTATGAGGTGTAGTGTGAGTTCTTCTATTTTTTTGAGGAGTAATCTATTCATCTCACCTAGTTCTATACCGTTTTTAAGAACCTCTTCGGTAGAGGGGATTTCTGGTAGATGCCCGTTTGTGTTTATGTAGTTCTCAATTTCGCGTAAGCGGGCTAAATCATACCCGTCTTCAAAAACAGTATCTGCCCATTCCTTTAGATCTACTTTTACAGAGCGAGCGTGTATGCGTCCGTTTACTTCTAGCTTATCTGTAGGCTTCTTTTTGCCTATGCCCATATTACCACTTTTAGTCACATAAATGGCGTTGCTTTCTTTTTTGTTTTTAAAGAGAGCCAGTGATCCATCACGGTTTGTGGCAGTCTCACTAGTAGTTTGAGCAGCACAGCTTGAGGTGGTTAACATTATAAGTAGAGCGAGCGTAAGTATTTTCATTACAATAAGATTTAGCTCTAAAATACTAATACCAATTGATATAAAATAAAAATGCGCCAGCCGTAATGGCCAGCGCATTTTTATTTATGATAAAATGTGGCTGCTTTTAAGCAAAAGCATTTACAATTTCAAAAAAGTCATCTGCCTTAAGCGATGCGCCACCTATGAGGCCTCCATCTACGTCTGGCTTGCCAAAAATCTCTTTTGCATTACCAGGTTTTACAGATCCTCCGTAAAGTATAGTTACATTTTCTGCTACTTCTTCGTTATAGGTCTCTGCAACTGTTTTTCTTATAAATGCGTGCATATCTTGTGCCTGCTCTGGTGAGGCAGTCTCTCCTGTACCTATTGCCCATACTGGCTCATATGCTAGTACGATACTAGACCAAGCCGAAGCATCAAGGTGAAAAAGTGCGTTTTTAAGCTGGCTCTCTACAACCTCTTCTTGGTTGCCAGCCTTGCGATCTTCTAGCTCTTCTCCAAAACAAAATATCACTCGCATCTCGTTTTCAAGGGCAGCATTTACCTTTTCTGTAAGAAGCTCATCTCCTTCATTAAAATAAGCACGACGCTCGCTATGACCTAAAATTACTGTATTTACCCCCACACTTTTAAGCATAGCTGCAGAAATCTCACCAGTGTAAGCTCCACTTTTTGCCTGGTGCATATTTTGTGCGGCTACTGTGATGTTACTATCGCTTAGACTCTCAAAGGCGCTATGTAAATTAATGTATGTAGGAGCAATAATAACCTCTGCATCACCATTATTTACTTTGCGTTTTAAGTCTGTGATGAGACCAGCTGTGGCAGCAAGATCATTGTTCATTTTCCAGTTTCCGGCAACGATGTGTTTTCTCATTATGTATATTTTTTGGCGCTAGGGTAGTAGCTTGTTAATTGTATTTGATGGTAGATGAGTTTATCAAAGTGATTAATAAGGGTTGTTATTACGCTTTCGCGAAAGCGTACTCATCATAACAAATATAACACCCGCAATTGAAGTTTGGGGTGCGGTTACCGTAGTTTTCACGATACCGTTTTCGTAAGGTGGCGGTGTCTTATCCCAGTTTTACTTTTGGGTCTAGCCATTTATATATAAAGTCTACTAAGATGTTAATGATAACAAATAGGGTTGCAATCACCAGTACAGCTCCCATAATAATAGGAAGATCTAAGGTGTTGAGCGCATCTACTATCTCTTTACCTAGCCCATTCCACCCGAAGATATATTCTACAAAAACGGCACCGGCTAGCATAGATGCAAACCACCCAGAAATAGCAGTTACAACCGGGTTGAGCGCATTTTTAATAGCGTGGTTTTTAATAATCTGGTAGGTGCTAAGTCCCTTTGCACGGGCGGTACGTATGTACTCTTGATTATATACTTCAAGAAGTGAGTTGCGCATAAGTTGTATGACAACTGCTAGTGGTCGTATGCCTAAAACGACGGCTGGTAATATGAGGTTTTTCCAGCGTATGTGTACCTCTTCGCCAAAATCATCCATCTCATACAGGCTACCCGTCATATTAAGATTAGTAAAGGAGTGCAATGCATAGCCAAATAGCCAAGCAAACAAAATAGCACTAAAAAAACTAGGGACACTCATCCCTAGGGTGCTCACAATCTGTATGGTCTTATCTACCCAAGTGTCCCTCATTTGCGCCGAAATAATACCGAGTATAATCCCAATAACTATCGCTATAAGTATGGCGCTTACGGCCAGTACAATAGTGTTAGGTAGCGTTTCTGCAATAACTTGAGTGACCGGTTTACCCGTTTTCTGAAAGCTCTCTCGTAGGTAGGGGTATTTTAAAACCACAGTAGTGCTACCTATTGTAAATAGTGGAGTAGCGTTATACTTGCCAGAAGCTAGTGATGTGTAGTTTGTATCATCACTTGCGTGAAAAGATAATGGAGACAAGTCATTGAGGTAATACCCATACTGAGTACTTACAGGCTTATCAAAACCATACTTTGCACGCACCTTTGCTAGCTGTTCTGGGTCTTCATTTTGATCTAGCATCATACGTGCGGGATCACCGGGTAGTACCGTAAATAAAAAGAAGATAACCGTCACAACTCCCCATAAGGTGAGAAGTGCATAGCCTAGTTTATATATAAGTTGCTTAACCAATTATTTTATGTCACTAGGAGTGAGTTTACCTTGTTTTATGGCGAGGGCATCCTCTAGAGTAATTACTTTGTATTGAAAATCATCACCAAAAAGTGCTTGTGCATACTCCTCAATAGTTTGTGTAAAACCCGCTTGAGCGCGTATAGTATTTACCTCTTCTGGGTTCTTTACAGGCCACATAAAATCACCAGAACCATAGTTTACTCCTTGCGTTCCATACACTTGTGGGAGGTCTTGCTGTGAGAGATGGCGATCTTCCATCATTGCAACGAGACGCATAGGTAACTCACCCTTTGCTCCAGCTTCCTTTATAATGTCTAGATACGTATCTATTTTATTAGAATGCTGGATGACATACCAAGCGGCGGTGTTTGTAGGTTCTCCTACAATGCTTTTACCTGGGTATCCAGAAGTAGTAAGCACGCGCTCTATGCGTTGTAAATTTATGCTGTCTAGTAGTTCCTGCTGTTGCCATAAAAAGCCTTGTAACTCTTCTGGGGCTACACCTGCTTTTTTTGCTTGGGCTGTTCTCTCGGGACCTTCTGGTAAATACATTAGTTTGCGATACTTCTGGTCAAGATATGCAATACTGTCTAGCTCATACTTAAGTGCAAAGTCCATCTCTGGTTTACTGTTTTCTTGTGGTACAAGTCGTAGGTCTTCTGCATCATTATAATGCAATTTTTGGAGAATGGTTCCTTTATGCATACTCACAATACCGGGATTTGCACGCACAATAGTTTTAAGTACCGTCTCATCTGTAAAGAAAAATTTAAATGGCAATCTATTTTCTTGCACAAAAGTGTCTGCGGCGTCTTGGGCAGATGAGCTTAGCCCTATTACATTATACCCTTTGCGTATAGCCTCTTCTGTTATATTACGTATGTTGTAATAACCTTGCGCTTCTGTGTTGAGTAAGTTATAGGCAATGATTACGATTAGATTTTCTTTCTCAAGATAAGTAGTTGTATAATCCCTGCCGTCACGCTCTATAGTAAAGTCGTGCACAGGTGGTTCATATCCCTCGCTTGTTTGTACTACCTCATAAGATACGTATGTGCCATCTACCTCTGGATACCCTCCATCTGTAGTGATCACCTCTTCTTTACCATCTACAAGAAAGGTCCATTGATACTCAAAGGTCGCCTCTGGTGCTCCTTCTGGTACCACCATACCCTCTGCAATATTAGACCCTACTTTGTATGCTCTAAAATCTAGCCACGGCAAGTGCTCAAGTACGTGCATACCAAAAAACATACATCCTAAAAATGATATAAAAACAAGCGATGCATTTATAAGTTTTGAGAAGAGTGGTTTAATGTGTTTCTGGTTAATTATTAAGAAAAGAATCAATACTAGAAGTATCACATCTTTTGCAAAAGACTCCCAAGGCACAAGCGGTATCGCATCGCCAAAACACCCACAATCTGTCACCTTATTAAAGTAAGCCGAGTAAAACGTGAGGAATGTAAAAAATACAATCATCGCAAACAGCAGCCACAAGGTGATTTTCTTTCTAAAACCTACGAGCAGTGCAATACCCAGTAACACCTCTACGACAACCAGTATGATGGAGATAAGCAGTGCATATGGAGATAAAAACTCTAGCCCTAACACCTCTGCGCTAAAATATTCTTGAAGTTTATATGAGAACCCAAGCGGGTCATTAAGTTTTATAAAACCAGAAAAAATAAACAAAGCACCTACTATAAAGCGTGCTATGTGTGTAAGTACCTTCATCATAAAAAAGCTTTGGTCGTTTTTAATATAGCTGTAGTCAGTAATAAATATTAAGCCTCTCCTAAGTGTATCATTGCAAATACTGCATAGTTTATCATATCTTGATAATTTGCATCAATCCCCTCAGACACCAGTGTTTTACCTTTATTATCCTCTATCTGTTTTACACGTAACAGCTTCTGCAATATAAGATCAGTAAGGCTGCTCACACGCATATCTCTCCAGGCCTCACCATAGTCGTGATTTTTATCCATCATCAACTGTTTTGTGAGTGCAATTTTCTCATCATAAGCCTTTACAGCCTCCTCAAGCTCGAGGTCGGGTTGCTCTACCACACCGCGCTCGAGATTTACTAGTGCCATCGCACAGTAATTTATAATGCCTATAAACTCAGACTGCTGCCCCTCATCTACCTTTTGCACCTCGTTCTGCTGTAAGCCACGTATGCGTTGTGCTTTTATAAAAATCTGATCTGTAAGAGACGGCAAGCGCAGTATGCGCCACGCACTCCCGTAATCCTTCATTTTTTTTATATACAAATCTCTACATTGAGTGATTACCGCATCATATTGCGCAGACGTATCGGCCATAGGGTTTCTTTTGATTTTTGGTAAATTTCGGTTAAAAACTTCAATATAAGAAATACCCCTTGCCTTATAAAGAGAGAAGTGTACTATCTTTTTGAAGCACACAATTTATGGTGTACTTTTGGGGGAGTATCCCGCTTTTTGTTGCAATTCCTCGCGGCGGTTGCACCAGCCAGCTGTGGGATTTACACGGCAATCGGGGCTAGAGACTAGAGGTAGTCTATACCTCGAGACTTTATAAGTGATACTACTGTATATAAATACCTAACTACATCTAAACAACGTTAATCTATAATGACCATAAACTGCAACGGAAAGCTAATAGATCTCACCACACCAAAGGTAATGGGGATTCTCAATCTCACACCAGATAGCTTTTATGATGGAGGAAAGTATGGTGATATAGATGCTGCCATAAGTCAGGTAGAGGTGATGCTTAGCGATGGCGCTACGTTTATAGATGTAGGTGCATATAGCTCTAGACCTGGTGCGACAGATATTTCGGTAGAGGAGGAGGAGCGCAGGCTTATACCGGTGGTAAGGCAGTTAGTTACTACTTTTCCGGAGATTGTGATAAGCGTAGACACCTTTCGCGCAAGCGTAGCAAAAAAAGCAATTGAGGCAGGTGCAGCTATTGTAAATGATATAAGTGCTGGGATGCTGGATGATGATATGATGGCTGTCTTAGGGGCATTACAGGTGCCTTATATAATGATGCATATGCGAGGGACGCCTCAAACTATGAAGCAACTTACCACTTATGATAATTTTCTTAAAGAGGTGATGTACTACTTCTCAGAGCGAGTTGCAGTGGCAGAAAGTCATAAGATTAATGACCTTATTATAGACCCTGGTTTTGGCTTTGCAAAAACTACAGCGCAAAGTTTTGAACTACTCAATAACCTTGACTTGCTTAAGGCTTTTGAGCTGCCAGTGCTAGCAGGTGTTTCTCGTAAATCTATGATTTATAAAACTTTAGATGTGACAGCAGATAATGCTCTTAATGGCACGACTGTTCTTAATACGGTGGCAATAAGTAAAGGTGCACGTATACTGCGAGTACACGATGTTAAGGAAGCTATGGAGCTGATATCACTCTCAAATGCTTTATCATCTCACTTGTCTTAATGAGATAAGGTTTTATAACAATTGTAATTAATCTCCGTTAGGATACACAAAACCGCCTTTGATTAACAGAATTTTGGCAAAAAAATGCTATTTTTCACCTCTTAAACATATCTATGATGAAAATCCTACGTCTAGCATTAGCTTTCATACTATTTTCTTTTTTTAATACATTGGTTTTTGCACAGTCTAGTCCTGGTGGACCAACGTGTGCAGCATCAGTACCTTTTTGTACGGCAGAGCTAGCTCAGCCCTTTGATAACTGCTACAATGGTAGTACAAATCCAAACTGTACTACTTCTGGAGAATCAGGAATTGATTATGGCTGTTTAGGCTCTACGCCCTATCCAACTTGGTATTTTTTACAAATAGACCAAGCGGGAACGCTTGAGTTTGAAATCGTTCAAAATGGATCTATAGAAGACGACGGAACTCCTACAGGAAATGGACTTGATGTGGACTTTGCTATTTGGGGGCCCTTTAATGACACTAACGTATGTGGTATGTTAGGATCACCATTAGATTGTAGTTTTTCGGCAGCACCCATTGAGAATGCCACTATTCCAAATGCGCAGGTTGGTGAGGTTTATGTTTTTTTAGTAACTAATTATGCTGCAAGTATTGGAGGTACACCGAATGGAGGTCAAGGTGAAATTTATATAAATCAAACAAATGCTACTGCCGGTAATGCAGGAACTACAGATTGCTCAATAGTTAATGCTTCTTTAGGAGCAGATCAAGAGGTTTGTGATGGAGAAACAGTAACGCTAGATGCTACATCACCAGATGCTGCTGGATATGCTTGGGCAGTAGATACAGGTGCAGGATTTATGCCTGTATTAGACGGTACGGGTTCACAAGTAACAACAGCTACACTTGATGTAACGACTTCTGGCAACTACCAAGTGACTATAACAGATTTTGATGGAGAGACTGGGACAGATGAGGTTTTAGTTACATTCTTTACGGTACCTACAGCAACGCAACCAGCAGATCTTTTTGAATGTGATACAGATGCAGACGGATCGGCTACTTTTAATCTAGACACTCAAATAGGTGATATCCTTAACGGGCAAGACCCTAATGAGTTTGATGTGACTTTTCACTTAAGTCTTGCAGATGCTTCTGGTCCGGCAGGAATAGGAGCCCTTACAGGTACCGCGGCTTACACTTCTACCACAGATGAGATATTTGTGCGTGTAGAAAATGCAAACTTGGCTGAGTGTGTAGCGACTACAAGCTTTATGATTAACGTTGTAGACTTACCTGTAGCAACAATGCCAGGTCTTTATGAGATTTGTGATGATGCGGCAGATGGTGATGATACAAATGGTATTGCCACCTTTGACCTATCTACACTTAATGATGATGTTTTAAATGGACTTGACTCTATGCAATTTGTGGTGAGTTACCACGCAACAGGTCCTGATGCGACTGCAAATGCAAATCCATTACCGCTTGCTTATGAAAACGTAGGTTCACCAAACAATGATCAAATCTTTGCACGTGTCGAGAATACTGCTTTTACGGGTTGTTTTTCTATCACCCCAGTAAATTTAAGAGTAAATGCTTTGCCAGCATTAACTTCACCTGTGACGCTACGCCAGTGTGATGATGATATGAATGGAGTAAGCATTATAAATTTAACCCAAGCAGAAGGCGAGTTAAGTACAAATGCCGCAAATGAAACCTTTGCTTATTTTGATTCTTCTGGAGCTTCTATTCCAGACCCTACTGCTTATATGAATAGTAGTAACCCATTTCTTGAAACAATTGGAGTTACGGTAACAAACTTAAATGGGTGTTCTCGCGATGGGACCATAAATCTTATAATTAGTGCTTCTCAAATACCTGGAGGTACATTATTTGCAGATGAGATGGAGTGTGATACAGATAGTGATGGGGTTGCTTTATTTGATTTTTCTGCAGCAACAGCAGCTATAGAAGCATCGTTTGCTCCGCAAGTTGTTATTGTATCTTACTATGAAACACAACAAGAAGCTTTATCTGAAGTAAATCCTATTGCAGATCCTTCTGCTTATAATAACAACCTTACGTACACAAGTGCTGGAGGTGTTCAAGATATCTGGGTACGAGTTGAAGCAGACACAGATAATGGTTGTGTAGGTCTTGGAGAGCACGTACGTCTTACCGTTGTTCCTAACCCCACTTTTCTACCCAACATCTCTGCGCTAGAAGAATGTTCACCTATCGCAAACGCTGCCCAATTTGATCTAACCGAGAACGATGCCGAGATTACGGGCGGTGATCCTAATATTCTAGTTACTTATTATGAGAATGTAGGGAATTACACGGCGATGAATGCTATTGCTAACCCTACTGCTTTTTCAAACAGTAGCAACCCTCAAACCATTTACTATAGTCTTGAGGATGCTACTACGGGTTGTACTACGTTTGATTTTGTAAACCTTGCGATGAACTTTGAGCTCATCGTAAACCAGAATCCTGTACTCACCACGCCTACCGAACTTCAAGTTTGTGATGATGATGGTGTGATAGATGGACTTACCACAGTAGATCTCTCTTCAAAAGATATTGAGATCACGGGTGGTTTTGATGCAAACCTTACCATCACCTACCACCTTGACCTCGCTGGTGCCGATGCTGGTGATGCAAGTATTCCAGACAAAACAATGTTTACAATGACCACCAATCCTCAGATTGTAGTGGCTCGTGTGACCGATAATACCACGGCTTGTTATGCAACGGTAAATCTTAGTGTGCGTAGTTTCCCAGTGCCAGTACCCGTAACTCCTGCAGATTATGAGGAGTGTGATGATGATAACGACGGAGTTTTTGACTTCTTCGTGCTCTCCTCTAGAGACGCCGAAATCACCGGTGGTGACCCAACCCTTACCGTCTCCTATTACCTCACTCAGGCAGATGCAGATAATGCACCGGTGGGTCAGGAGCTAGATAATATGATGTATATCAACAATGAGCCTTTTGAGCAAATTGTATATGCTCGCGTTTTTAACGATGCCGGTTGTTACAGCACTACACCGCTTACCCTGCGTGTGCTCAACACCCCGATGCCTAACCAAGATGCGCTTCCATACGCGCTGTGTGATGACGATACCGATGGGCTTCAAATATTTGATTTGAGTACGCAAGAAGCTAATATCTTAGGTGGTTTAGACCCTGCAACGCATACGGTGGAGTGGTTTTCTTCTCTCGCTTCCGCGGAAGCTGGAGCTCCTGCCATTGCAACTCCTAACGCTTATACGAGCAATACCGCTACCGTATATGCCCTAGTAACTGACACTGCACAGATGACCACTACAATGACCTTCTGTAGTAATATTGCCCCTTTAGAACTTATTGTAAACCCATTACCAACCCCTACCCAACCTGCCGAATATGAGCTCTGTGATGATATAGAAAGTGGTAGTGATACCGATGAGTTTGCAAGCTTTGATTTACGTAGCCGTGATGATGAGATTACCGGTGGTAATGACGATTGGAGTGTGAGCTATCACCTCACCCAAGCAGATGCAGATGCCGGTACGCCCGTACTTACAGATATGTATCAGAATGTAGTAATGGCAAACCAAACCATCTTTGTACGTGTAGAAGATATTGTAACGGCTTGTTATGAGACTATCACCTTAACCTTAGTGGTAAACCCATTACCATCACCTACTACCATAGCACCGGTAGAGGAGTGTGATACAATGGCAAATGATGGCGACCCAGATAATGATGGGGATGCTATTTTTGACCTTACTGGCCAGGTAACGACAGACATTATAAATGGCGAGGCCTTTGTGGGACTTACCTTCCACGAGACCATTGCCGCTGCAGAGCTAGGTACACCAGCCATAGCAAACCCAGCAGCCTACCAGACGGTATCAAGAACTATTTATGTAAGAGCTACAGATACAGACCCTGCTACCAGCACTGAGTGTTACCGTATCGTAGAGTTAGAACTTATCGTGCAACCTGCACCGGTACTACCTACCACTATCCCAGACCTTACCGAGTGTGATGATGATGGGGACGGGCAAGCGCTGTTTGACCTTACACAAAACGATGCCGTGATCTACGGGACACAAACCCCAGCAGCTGTAACCCTTACGTATCACGAGACACTTGCCAGTGCAGAAGCAATGGTAGGCAGTGCGGCAGATATGCCTATTGCAGACCCTGTAAACTACCTTGCCAGTGCACCGGTAACCCAGCTGTGGGTACGTCTAGAAGACACCGCAACAGGTTGTACTGTAGTAGGTACTTTTAATCTAAACATCGCAATGATTCCTACCATCACCCCACCAGGACTTTTTGAAGCCTGTGATAGTGCGGGTGCCCTCGTAGGAACCGATGATGATGGGATTACTACTTTTGACCTTACCAGCCTTGATGCAGGTATTACCGGTGGAGATCCAGCCCTTACCGTGACCTACTATGAGTCGCAAGCAGACCTAGATGCAGGTATTGCAAATGCTATTGCCACACCAGCGGCATATATCAATGATGGTACTAGTCCGCAGACGCTTTTTATCTTAGTAAGTAGTAGTGATGCAGGAATGTGTGGTGCAGAGACTACGGTAGACCTACAGGTGAATCCGCTACCTGTTATTGGAGAACCTTTACCAGAAGCGATAGCTTGTGATGAAGACAATGATGGTTTTGGAGCCTTTGACTTGCAACAATATAATGATGACTTGTTAGCAACGCTTACAGATATCACCCTACGTTTTTATGAAACCCTAGATAATGCCACGGCAGACACGGGAGCAGGGCAGATAGATATTACCGTTCCTTATAACAACATCACAGGGATGACCTCACTGTATGTGGTAGCACAAGATACCAACCCTGCAACGGCAACGGCTTGTACTAAGATTTATGAGTTTGAGCTTGTGGTGTATCCTATCCCAGAGATTCCCGCAGCCCTTGAAACACTTACCGAGTGTGATAATGATAATAACCTGATGGAAATCATAGACCTTACTCAAAATGAGGTTGCCATCATAGGGACACAAGATGCAACCACGCTTGTCATTACCTATCACAATACCCTAGCAGATGCAGAAACGGGTAACAACCCAATTATTGATCCAGCCAACTATAACGCAACACAGATGACACCACTTGAGGTAATCTGGGTACGTTTACAAGTAAATGATGGTAGTCCAAATATCTGTGCTGCAGTGAGCTCTTTTGAAATCTCTGTAGAAAGCCCACCTACGGCAAACCCAGTAAATGATGATCTAGACCTAATGGTTTGTGATGATGATGCAGATACCTTTAATGTATTTGACCTTACGGTTAATGAGGCAAGTCTTACCGGTGGTGATCCATTACTATCTGTGACCTATTATGCAAGTCTTGCAGACCAGATGAGTGATACTCCTATTACAGACCCTACAGCTTATACAAACATTCAGAACCCACAGACGATACAGGCAGTAGTCTCTAGCGCAGCAGGATGTACCGACCAGACTACTTTTGACATTGAGGTGTTACCATTACCTACGCCTAACACAATGCCAGATGCCGTGGAGGTATGTGATGCCACGACAGATATTGATACTGATGGCGATGGGGTGATTGACGCTGGCTCTGGTTCAGATACCGATGGTTTTGAGAGCTTTGATCTTACGGGTGTGATTGCTCAGATAGGCGGAGGGGAGCCTGTAGATATCTTAGTGTATACAGATCTCGCTTTCGCGGAAGCGAACCCAGACGACCCAACGCTTGCAGTGGCAGATGTCACTAACTTTATCAATACCACATCTGGTAACCAAACGCTCTACGCACGTGTGGAACGTAATGTACCGGGCGATGATGACTTAGACAGCGACGGAAACTTATGTTATGTGATTGTGCCTTTTGAGGTGATTGTAAATCCGCTACCTGTATTGGCAGAAGCGGGACCTATTGATTATACCTTCTGTGAAGAATTTGATGGAGATGATACAATGGGAAGTGTTGATCTTACGACCCTGGCAGATGAGATAGGGATTCTTGCGGCGCCACAGGTAACGAGTGATTTTACGATAAGCTATCACCAGTTACTGGTGCAGGCAGAGGCAAACACGGCTGCACTAAGTTCGCCATACACGGTGGCAGATGGTGAGGAGCTGTTTGTGCGTATTGAAGATAACACCACGGGTTGTGTGAACTTTACAAGCATCATCTTTACGGTAGAGAGCCGTCCAGAGGTGTCTCCAGCAGATAATATGGTACAGTGTGCCGATGATCTTGGGATTAATGTTGCGCCTAACCAAGATGAGGCTACCTTTGACCTTACCCAGCAAAATGCGATGATTACCGGTGGGGTAGCTGGCACTTCTGTTACTTACTACACCAGCCTGGCAGATGCAGAGGCAATGATAAATGCGATAGACACGCCTAGTGCTTATGTGAATACAAGTAACCCACAGACTATTTATGCTAGAGCGGTTAATACAGCTAGTAACTGTGAGAGTACGATGGTGGTAGACTTTGAGATTTTTGTACAAGCACTACCATATACAGACCTTAGCAATGAGGGCGGACAGATTTGTGTGGATGAGATTACGGGTGAAGCGCTTGATCCGTTTACGATAGATGGTACGGTAGAAGATCCTCAGATTGGGGTGACTTATAGCTATGCGTGGACACTAGATGGTGCATTGATATCACTAAATCCTGTGGTGACTGTAGATGCTGCAGGAACCTACCAGGTGCTGGTTACAGCTACGTATGTAGATGGTACGGAGTGTGATTACCTAGCAGAGGCGGTATATACGGCAGAGAGCGCGCCGGTGTTTGAGGCGATTGTACTAGAACCTTCTTTTAACAGTAGCGGATTATACACGGTAGAGGTGATCAACATCACGGGAGCAAATCCTAACTCTGAGTATGAGTTTGCTCTAGATGATGGCCCGTTCCAGAGTAGTACGACTTTTACAAATGTGACTCCAGGAACACATACCATTTTTGGAAGACTAGCAAGTGGTAACTGTTCGATCTCTGAGTTTGAGATAGGGATCATCGATTACCCACGTTTCTTTACACCTAACGCAGATGGTTTTCACGATACGTGGAATATCATAGGGCTGGGCGTGGATCCTAACCTGAATGCAAAGATTTTCATCTTTGATAGATATGGGAAGCTCTTAAAACAACTAAGCCCTACAAGCCCAGGATGGGACGGTACTTTTAATGGACAACCGATGCCGAGTAACGACTACTGGTTTAGAGTAGAGTTTACAGAGGTAGATGACCTAGGGACACAGAGAACCGTAAATGGTCACTTTACATTGAAGAGATAAGAAGTAGATAAAACCGATTTTAAAAAGCTCTCAGTATTAAATACTGAGAGCTTTTTTAGTTATGGTATGAGGTGTAAATTATAATCTAGTTGCTGAGAAGTCTAATGGTTGTGATATTAATCAAGCAATGTGCAGTAAAAGTTTGCAATGCTTAATTACCTGCGTGAGGGATAGTAGTGGTTACCCTGCAGTGTTGTGGAGCGATAGCGCAGCATCACGAAGCGTATGAGCGTATAGCCCGGTCACTATACTTGAAGAATGAAATGATGAAAGAATAGGGGCACGCCCTAGTAGAAAGAAAGAGACTATCTAAAAAGTTCCCAATCTAATTTTACAGAAAATACGTTAGAATATATAGCAGCGCTCTGATCACCTATATCTGTGAGTGCATAATCTACGTGAATGCCTTTGTACTTAAAACCTACACCAATGTTAGGCTGGAAGCCCATCGTAGTACTATTGTCTAGTGCTGTGAGTTCTTGGAAATTACCTACACCCGCTCGCACATACACCAGCTCTGCATAGCCAAATTCAAGACCTAGGGCAGGAGTTGCACTTACAGACGAGCTAGAGATGATATCATTAGTTTGAGTAAATCTAAAATTCATATCAAGTTCTGCTCTTAAGGAGTAGTCGTAATGGAAAATCCACTGTCTTCCCATACCTATTTGAAGTTTTGGGATGGTGATTTCTGTTTTTTCTGGAAGTTCTTGATTTTGCCCTTCTACGGCATCGCTTATGGTAGCAAACTGCTCTTCATCTATGCTCCACGCATTTACGGTAGTGGTGATATCACGCGCCATAAGCCCAAAATCCCAGTCGCCTCTCTTAAATTGTAGTCCTACATCAAGGCCAAAACCCCAACTATTTGCAAAGTCGCCTATCACACGACGTACCACCTTTGCATTCACCCCTAGATTTAAACCATCTAGTGGCAGCGCGCGTGCATAAGAGACCGTAAAGGCATAGTCTGCAGTAGAAAATAAGCTTATACGATTGTAATCTATATTACCTTGATCATCTATGAGCTGTGTGGTGTTTAAAATATCGTCTACCCCAAACCTTATGATAGAAATACCTACGGCACTTTTATCATCTAGTGGTTTTGCAAAGCCTATGTAGTCGTAGTTTGCAATGTTTGCAAAGTAAGAAGCGTGCATTAATGAGATCTGGTTATCTTCTAGGTTCACTAGCCCTGCAGGATTCCAGTAGCCCGCATTTACATCGCTTGTACTTGCCACAACCGCATTACTCATACCAAGAGCGGCAGCGTCTACACCAATATTCAAAAACTCATTTGAGTAAGAACGTACCGCTTGAGAAGCAGCAGTCATTGTAATAAGTATAGATAGTATGGTAAGCGATTTTTTCAATAGCAGGATTTGTGAGACAAATATCCCACTTTTAGTACACATTGTAAACAATAAAACGGGCTAGATATTGCCTGTAGCCACATTAGTATAGATATCTTCCCTATTTTTACCGAAAATTATAAAATGTCTATAAAGAGTTACGTACCTAATGCAATCACAATGGGCAACCTTTTAAGCGGTTGTGTCGCAGTCGTATTTGCTGTAAATGACAGGCTTGAACTTGCTGCCATATTTGTAGCTCTTGGGATTTTCTTTGATTTTTTTGATGGATTTTTTGCGCGTATTCTTAATGCCTCTAGTGAGGTAGGATTGCAACTAGACTCACTGGCAGATATGGTGACTAGTGGTGTAGTGCCTGGTGTGGTAATGTATCAACTGCTAGAAGATGCTAGCGGCATTCCTTGGGGAGCGGCACTTGAAGAGCAGCACTTTCACTTAGGGTATATAGGCTTTGCCATAACGATGGCTTCGGCATATAGGTTGGCAAAATTTAATGTAGACGATCGCCAGACTAATTCTTTTATAGGACTTCCTACGCCTGCAAATACCTTATTTATACTAAGCTTGCCGCTCATATTAATGTTTGAAGAGTACGCTTTCGCGAAAGCGCTATTAGAAAACCCATATGTCCTTATATTACTTACCGCATTAAGTTGTTTTATGCTCAATGCAGAACTTCCATTATTTGCATTGAAGTTCAAAAACTGGTCTTTTGGCCAAAATGAAGTGCGCTACTTATTCTTACTAGCCAGTGTATTATTACTGGTGTTCTTTCAATTTTTAGGAGTTCCTCTTATTATTATCTTATACATTCTTCTTTCCTTAGTTTTTAAGGAGCAATCATAGGTCTAGCTTATTTCAAGCTATTATCTTTGTGAAAAATTTGAACACAATGGATAATCAAGAAATAAGAAATCTCGAGCCAAAAGCACTCTGGAATAAATTTGCCGATCTTAATGCTGTACCACGACCTTCTAAAAAGGAGGAGCGTGTGATTGCGTTTATGAAAGATTTTGGGACTAAGCTTGGCCTAGAAACGATAGAGGATGAAGTAGGGAATGTGATCATAAGAAAACCAGCTACTGCAGGTCACGAAGATAAAAAGATGATTGTGATGCAGTCACACCTGGATATGGTGCATCAAAAAAATAATGACACCGAGTTTGATTTTGACAATCAAGGTATTGAGATGTATGTAGATGGTGACTGGGTACGTGCAAAAGGCACTACACTAGGAGCAGATAATGGTCTTGGAGTGGCGACCATAATGGCTGTGCTTGAAAGTACTACCATAGAGCACCCGGCTATAGAGGCGCTTTTTACAATAGATGAAGAGACTGGGATGACAGGAGCAATGGGTCTTAAAGGAGGAATTCTTAAAGGCGATATCTTGCTTAATCTAGACACAGAAGACGATGATGAGATAGGTGTAGGTTGTGCTGGTGGTGTAGATATCACGGCTACACGTACCTATACAGAAGAGGGACTAGATGATGGTCTTGTAGGTTATGAAGTGAAAGTGGCTGGTCTTAATGGAGGTCACTCTGGGATGGATATTATAAAAGGCCTAGGTAATGCAAATAAGATGATGAATCGTCTTTTATACAATGCTGCAGAAAATTTTGAAATACGTATATCTAGTATAGATGGCGGTAGTTTACGTAACGCGATACCAAGAGAGAGCGTGGCTATCATAGCTGTGGACGAAAATCAGAAAGCTGCTTTTGAAGCAGATTTTACAGATATGGCGGCAGCAATACACGGTGAATATGCTTCACTAGAAAAAGAGCTAGAGCTTTCTATCAAGCAAATAGCTCTCAATGATAACGTGATGAACCTTGAGTCACAAAGCCAGTTGCTCAAAGCTATCTGCGCGGCACATAATGGTGTGTACAGGATGAGTCCAGATATAGCAGACCTGGTAGAAACATCAAATAACATAGCAAGAGTTATGGTAAAAGATGGAGGTATAAAGATAGGATGTCTTACTCGCTCATCTGTAGATAGCTCTAAAGATGATCTTGCAAATACACTTACAGCTACTTTTGAGCTTGCAGGTTTTGATGTAGCACTCTCTGGAGATTACCCAGGATGGGCGCCTAATATGGATAGTGCTATCTTAAAAGTGCTTGAAGCAAAGTATAAAGAAATAAATAATGAAGCTCCACACGTAGCTGCTTGTCACGCAGGATTAGAGTGTGGTATTTTAGGTCAAAACTATCCTGAGATGGATATGATATCTTTTGGGCCTACAATAAAAGGAGCGCACTCTCCAGATGAGAGAGCAAGTATCTCAAGTGCTCAGAAGTACTGGGATTTTGTTATTGAGATTTTAAAGGATATACCGGTGGCTTAGTAAGTTTCTTGTATTTATTCATAAAAAAAGGGAGTCATTATTATGACTCCCTTTTTTTATGCTCGTAAGATTTGCGCTTACTTAACAATTTCTAATAATTCTATTTCAAAAACTAAGTCAGACTTAGGAGGTATAGCTCCTGGGTATCCCTGCTCTCCGTATCCTAAGTGGTAAGGGATGAACAATGTTGCTTTGTCACCTACAGACATCTTCTGGAGTCCTTCTTTAAAACCAGCTATAAGTCTAGCCTCAGGGCTATATAGTGTTTCTAAAGGATTGTATTGCCCTACAGCTTTACGGCGCTCGTCTAGTTTATTATTTTTCTCTGCGATTTCTGCACTACTAGTGTCAAAAAGTTCTCCCGTTGTAAAATACCCAGCATATTCTACTTTAACTTTTTGACCTGTATTAGGTTGTACACCTCTTCCTTTTTTGTCAAAGAAGATGGCAAGACCGCTTGGTAAATCTTCTGCCTTGTCTCTTTTTGCAAAGATTTCGGTTTTCTTTCCTGCAAATTGTTTTGCACGTTCTGCAGCTTCTGCTACTTTTCTATCTTCAAAAGCAGCTAGCTCTTTTGTAAATGTTTCTGCAGCGTTATAATTTTTCACAGCGCTACCTTTACGTATGATGTTTACTTCTTGAATATAAACAGGGTCTTTAGGTTTCCCTGCTCTTGGATCATTCATAGATACACCAGCGATAGCATCTACCACTTTAAGACCATCTACTACCTGCCCCCATACAGTATGACAGCTTACGCGTGGGTTCTCACAGTTTTTAAGATCGCCATTTGCATCATACCCGTCAAGGTGTGGTGTTGCTTTATGAGTGATAAAAAACTGACTACCGTTTGTGCCATAACCAGAGTTTGCCATAGAGAGTGTTCCTACAGAGTCGTGACGACGCTCTGGAGATAACTCGTCAAAAAATTTATAACCTGGTCCACCAGAACCTGTTCCTTGTGGGTCACCACCTTGTATCATAAAGTCCTTTATAATTCTATGAAAGGTAAGACCATTGTAAAAAGGCTTCCCAGCATAAGCACTATCTACTAGTGGGTGTGTACCCTCTGCTAGTGCAACAAAATTTGCCACAGTAGCTGGAGCATCTTCATAATAAAGCTCTGCAACGATGGTTCCTTTATCTGTTACAATCTCAGCATACAGACCGTCTTCTAGATCTGGATACTTGTCGTTGCAAGAGAAAAGTGATAAAATGACTGCAATTAATAACATACCTGTTTTTTTCATTGTTAATGATTTACTTAATCGTTTGATTGGTTTTTAATTTCTAGCAAAGTAACGGTACTACGCACCGGAGTATTGCTGGGCACTCTGTTTTCAACACCATAATAGCCATAAGCTTTATGGCTAGGAAAAAGAAAAGTTACTGTCTCTCCTTCTTTCATAAGTTTAATACCTTCTCTTATTCCAGAAATGAGGTCTTGATTGCTTTGATCTATTTGAGTAACCGTATTACCTATCTCTTCTTGAGATACAAGTACCTTGCCATTTATAGCGGCAATATTATAATTAAATAATACGAGGTCTCCTACCTGAGGTGTAGGTTTTGACAAGGTGTCTTTTTGTACGTATGTATACCAAAAACCACTAGCCGAACTTTGATAATCGTTTATGGTATCAGACTCAATAACTTTTTTTAAAGCTTTCTCTTCTTGCGCAACACGTTCTATATTACGGGTAATAGTTTTTGTCTTAACATAAGACCCAGATTTTTGAGTAACTGGCCTTCTTGCTACAGTTTCTGAACAAGAGATGGTAAGTAGCGCTATACAAAGTATTACAAATGTGTATCTCATTATGTTAACTGTTCTTTATACGTAGGTAATAATGCTTTAAACTGCGCTACGGTTTCTTCAAGAGATGAATCACTTTTGCCACCTGCTGCATTTGTATGCCCTCCACCGTGGTAATGTGCTCTTGCAAGTTCATTTACAGAAAAATCACCTTTAGAACGCAGTGACATTTTAATGATACGATCTGCTTTATTTTCTATAAATATAACCGCAAATATAATGCCCTCTAGTGAAAGACAGTAATTTACAAACCCCTCTGTATCTCCTTTTTGAAATTTATGATCATCCAGTTCCTTTTGTGATATGGTGATGTATGCCGTACGATACTCACGTAAGACTACAAGATTGCTTAGTGCAACGCCTAGTAGTTGTAGTCTAGACTCACTATTAGTGTCATAAATGTTTTGATGTATTTGGTCATTATTTGCTCCTTTCTTGATAAGTGCAGCAATTACCTCGTGCGTTGTAGCTGTGGTAGACGGAAATCTAAAAGACCCTGTATCTGTCATAATACCTGTATATAGACAGCTAGCCATATCTGCAGTAATTATATCTTCATCCCCCAGTGATTTTATAAAGTGATATACCATCTCACACGTACTACTCATACTTGTGTCACTGTAGGTTACAGCCGCATAAGTATCTGGTTGCTGGTGATGGTCTATCATTATAAAGGGAGCACTTACTTTATCCAGTTCTGCCTCAAGGTCGCCTGTACGTGAGAAGTGGTTAAAATCTAGCGTAAAAATAAGATCTGCTGTTGTGATAGCTTTTCTCGCATTGCCTGTATTTGAGGTGTAAAATAATACTTCACTATCTCCCGGAAGCCATTTTAAAAAATGTGGATACTCATTAGGAGCAACGACTACAGCCTCGTGTCCCTTCTTTTTAAGGTATGCTGCAAGAGCAAGCGTGCTTCCCATAGCATCTCCATCTGGATTTTTGTGGGGTATAATGGCAATTTTTTTTGAGTTAGAAAGTAACTCTTTTGTGGTTGTGATTTGCGTAGGATTCATAGATAGCGAAGATACAATTTCTCTTGTGCTTGTTTTCTGCTTGGGATTAATTATTTGGGATTTTAAGTGGTTGTAAACTTAATATTGTGATAACATTAAAAATCGGTATTTTTGCACGCGATTTTAAGAAGGTATTTACGCTTTCGCGAAAACAAATAAGTTATTCTCACAAATGTGAGGGTTTTTGACAACACAAATTGCTTAGGCACATAAACGTACAGCCTTTGCAGAAAATGAAAGATATGACAAATAGAACTTTTACAATGATTAAGCCTGATGGCGTTGAGAATGGACACATCGGAGCAATTTTAGAAAAAATCACTGCTAGTGGTTTCCGTATCGTAGCGATGAAGCTTACTCAAATGACAAAGGCAGATGCAGAGACTTTTTATGCTGTACACAATGAGCGTCCATTCTTTGGAGAGCTTGTAGAGTTTATGACACGCGGACCTATCGTTGCAGCGGTACTTGAAAAAGAAAACGCAGTAGCAGATTTCCGTACTTTAATAGGAGCTACTAACCCTGCAGATGCTGCCGAAGGTACAATACGTGCACTTTATGCAACTTCTATGGGAGAAAATGCAGTACACGGTTCTGATAGTGATGAGAATGCAGCTATAGAAAGCGCTTTTCACTTTGCTGGACGTGAGATGTTTTAATTGCTAGTGCAGTTACAAACTACCATATAAGGTGTTTTACACCATACTTTAAAAGCTTCTCTATAACGGAGAGGCTTTTTTTGTGGCTTCATTTTTTTGCGTTAAGGATAGCAGCGGTTACCCCACAGGAGTGAAGCAAGTGGAGGGACGACGCTTGTGTAGCGACGAGGAGTATGAGCGTATAGCCTGCCTCGTAGAGGAACGCCCAAAAGTGTCAAAACAACTTGATAATTGTGGGTTGTAGAACGATAAAAATGAGATTTACAACGTTTGAAATTGCGTTAATGTATATCTATTAATGTAATAGCAAATAAATTAATTAATTATAGCTATTTTTGCACCGCCAAAAACACGGCATTAATACAACCTATTATGGACATAAGGAATATCGCGATTATCGCCCACGTAGACCACGGTAAAACAACCCTGGTAGACAAAATTATGTATCACTGTGAGCTTTTTAGAGAAAATGAGTCTAAAGGTGAACTTATACTAGATAACAATGACCTGGAGCGTGAGCGCGGGATTACTATTACTTCAAAAAACGTTTCTGTAACCTACAAGGGTACTAAGATTAATATCATTGATACTCCTGGTCACGCCGATTTTGGTGGAGAGGTAGAGCGTGTATTAAATATGGCAGATGGTGTGTGTCTACTTGTAGATGCCTTTGAAGGACCTATGCCACAAACACGTTTTGTATTACAGAAGGCAATAGACCTAGGTCTTAAGCCTTGTGTGGTTGTAAATAAAGTAGATAAAGAAAACTGTACTCCAGAAGAGGTACACGAGAAGGTTTTTGACCTTATGTTTGAACTAGGTGCCGAAGAGTGGCAACTAGACTTCCCTACAGTATACGGAAGTGCAAAAAATAACTGGATGTCTGACGACTGGCAGAAGGAAACAGACTCTATCGAGCCATTATTAGAAATGGTGATGGAGCACATACCAGTACCAGAAACTAAAGAAGGAAACACGCAGATGCTTATCACATCTCTAGACTTCTCTTCTTTTACAGGTCGTATCGCAATAGGACGTCTTAACCGTGGTGAGCTTAAAGAAGGTATGCAAGTATCTCTTGTAAAGCGCGATGGTACTATTAAGAAAACTCGTATTAAAGAACTTCACACTTTTGACGGTTTAGGTCGTATTAAAGTAGAGTCTGTACAAGCAGGTGATATCTGTGCGATTGTAGGCCTTGAAGGATTTGAGATAGGTGATACTGTAGCAGATTTTGAAAACCCAGAAGGTCTTGCAACGATTGATATTGATGAGCCTACAATGAGTATGTTATTCTCTATTAACGATTCTCCTTTCTTTGGAAAAGATGGAAAGTTTGTAACATCACGTCACATTAAAGATCGTCTTACTAAAGAACTAGAAAAGAACCTTGCGCTACGTGTAAACGATACAGATAGTGCAGATAAGTTCTTAGTATATGGTCGTGGGGTTATGCACCTGTCTGTACTTATCGAGACAATGCGTCGCGAGGGGTATGAATTACAGATAGGACAGCCTCAAGTAATTATAAAAGAAATAGACGGTGTAAAATGTGAGCCGGTAGAAGAGCTTACTATTGACCTTCCAGAAAATGTTTCTGGTCGTGCAGTAGAGTTTGTAACAATGCGTAAAGGTGAGATGCTTTCTATGGAAGCAAAAGGTGAGCGTATGATTATAGAATTCTTAATCCCATCACGTGGTATTATAGGATTACGTAACCAACTTCTTACTGCTACTGCTGGAGAAGCAATTATGGCACACCGCTTTAAAGAATACCAGCCTTTTAAAGGTGATATCCCTGGACGTATTTCTGGATCACTTGTATCTATGGAAAACGGTACAGCTATCCCTTACTCTATAGATAAACTTCAAGATCGTGGTAAGTTTTTCGTATCACCTGGTGAAGATATCTATGAAGGTCAAGTAATAGGTGAAAACTCTCGTCAGGATGATATGAATATCAATATCACAAAAGCAAAGAAGCAGTCTAACGTACGTTCTTCTGGAGCAGATGATAAGGCTAAGATTGTACCTGCAATTAAGTTCTCACTAGAAGAAGCGCTAGAATATATTCAGAAAGATGAGTATGTAGAGGTAACTCCTAATCACTTAAGACTACGTAAGATTTACTTAAAAGAAGTAGACCGTAAGCGTAACAAGATTGCCTAAGGATTTAGTATTCTTATAAATCATAAACCCCGCTCTAAAAGAGTGGGGTTTTTTTATGCGCTTTCGCGAAAGCGTAATTTAATCTCTTACCATATCCTATAGAATTAAAAATAGTTTTACTTTTATTGAAATATCCTAAAACTCGCAACCAAACCATCTATACTGTAAAAAAATATCAATCCGCAGATGTCCAGCGCTGGAACAATTTTGTAGCACAGGCAAAAAATGCAACCTTTCTACACGACCGTTCCTTTATGGAGTATCACAGCGATAGGTTTACAGATTACTCACTGCTCGTTTACAAGGGTGAAAAACTTGTTGCACTCCTTCCGGCTAATGCAGACGGAAATGATCTATACAGTCATCAGGGGTTAACGTATGGTGGTGTTTTGCTTTCGCGAAAGCAAAAACTACAAGATGTCATAGCAATTACTCAAGAAATATTAAAGTATGCGCAGCAACAAGGCTTCACATCTTTATATCTAAAACAGCTTCCCACGTTTTATGCGGTGATGCCTAGTGATGAGTTTGAGTATATCGCACAATTACTTAGTGCTAGCTGTTACCGGGTAGATACTGCTTCTGTAATAGATTATAGGAATACATTATCCATACAATCTAATCGTATGGAAGGAGTAAAAAAGGCAGAAAGAGCAGGTCTGGTTATAAAAGAGGAAGTAGGTTTTGACAACTTTTGGAACGAAATACTCGTACCTAACCTAAAGCAAAAACATCAATCACAACCCACACATACCCTAGAGGAAATAAAAAAGCTACAAGCTTCTTTTCCAGAAAACATAAGGCAGTTTAATGTCTACCATAATAATACGATAGTAGGAGGGGCAACTATATTTGAGGCTAAAACCACGGCACACGTTCAATATATTTCGGCAGGAGAGAATAAGCAGGAGTTGGGAACGCTAGATTTCTTATTTTATGAGCTCATAGAGCAAACCTTTGCACATAAAAACTACTTTGATTTTGGTATTTCAAACGAAGAGGGCGGCACAAAACTCAACAGTGGCTTATCTTACTGGAAAGAATGTTTTGGAGCACGTACCCACGTTCATAAATTCTATAAAGTAGCCGTGCAGAATCATTCACTACTTAAAGATGTCTTGATATGATTCCATTTTTAGACTTAAAAAAGATAAATGCACCTTATGAAAAGGAGCTTAAGAATAAGTTCGATTCTTTTTTAGAGAAAGGATGGTATATTCTTGGCAACGAGGTGACGGCTTTTCAAAAAGAGTATGCAGCTTACTGTGGTACTCAATTTTGTATAGGTACAGCAAATGGCCTTGACGCCTTGAGGCTCATTCTGGAAGGCTATAAAATACTAGGTAAACTGCAAGAGGGCGATGAGGTGCTCGTTGCGAGTAACACTTACATTGCAACCATCATAGGAGTAAAACAAGCGGGCTTAAAACCTATACTAGTTGAGGCAAATCTTGACACATTCAACTTTGATTATAACGATTTAGAACAGAAAATCACTTCAAAGACAAGAGTGATTATGCCTACACATTTGTACGGAAGACTTACAGATATGGATAGGGTTAACGCTTTCGCGAAAGCGTACAACCTACTCACCGTTACAGATTGTGCACAATCACACGGGGCAATTACAGCTTCTGGTATGCGCAGTGGCTCTCTGGCAGATGCGAGCGGTCATAGCTTTTACCCCACAAAAAATCTAGGTGCTCTAGGTGATGCAGGAGCAATCACCACAAATGACAAAGCGCTAGCCGAAGTTGTAGAAAAATATAGAAACTACGGCTTTAAAGAGCGCTATGTCGCACAATATACTGGAGTAAATAGCCGCCTCGACGAACTACAGGCTGCTTTTTTGAGAATAAAACTTAGAGATCTAGACACGCAGAACAGTAAGCGCATCGCTATTGCAAAGCAATATCTTGAAGGGATAAATAATGAACATATTATTTTGCCACAATGGTCTGAGGGTAAGGATTACGTCTGGCATCTATTTGTAGTGCGCTGTGAGCAGAGGGATGTATTACAAGAATATCTTAAGGCAAATGGTATCGCAACGATTATACATTACCCCGTGCCGCCGCACAAGCAAGAGGCTTTACAAGTGCTTGGATCTATGTCCTTACCAGTTTGCGAGCAGTTGCATAGTGAGGTGCTCAGTTTACCTATCAGTCCATCGCTTGCTAAAACGGAGATTACCCAGATTATAAAAGCCATAAACGACTTTAAATGCTAGGTAAACTACGTAGCGGTATTGCAAATAATCTTTTACTTAAGATTACTTCTTTTAATGCAATAAGTGTGGGCTTACAAATACTAGGAGGTCTTATCACGTCAAAGCTTATCGCTATTTATCTAGGAGAACGCGGTATGGCATTGCTAGGTTATTTGCGCAATTTTATGACCACCACGCAAGCGGCCGGTAATCTAGGTTTGTCTAACGGTATTGTAAAGTATGTTGCCACAGGTGATGAGGAGAGTCATCCATTATCAAAGTTACTGTCTACTGCTGTCATCGTGAGTTTGATCGCTACTATAATTGTTTCGACGATTTTATATGTAGGGGCTGCTTATTTTAATACTCAGATTTTTGGCAATGGGGCGGAGTACATATACGTGTTTAAATGGCTGGCAATAGCACTACCGTTTATAACACTTAACGGTATTTTGCTAGCTGTTATTAATGGACAGTCGGCTTATAAGAAGGTGGTGAAGATTCAAATCTTTTCTAACCTGATAGGTCTTGCCATAACCATCTTAAGCATCATATACTATGGTGTACAAGGAGCACTAGTTGCGCTTGTTGTTAGTCCGGCGGTGATACTAGTGATTACGCTAGTTGCTTTAGGAAAAGAAGGTAGCGTATTGAAACACATCTCATTCTCAAAATTTGACACAGGCGCTTTGCGCAAACTAGGGTCTTACACGCTTATGGCCTTATTTTCTATGATTGTGTTGCCGCTGGTGTATATCGCAATACGTAGAGAGATAGGGGAGGGAGCTGGTTACTGGGATGCTATGACGCGTGTGTCAGATTACTATTTTAAGTTTGTAGCGACATTAATGACCCTATATATTTTGCCTCAATTATCAAAAGCCACCACAAGCAGTGCTTTTAGAAAAGAGATTTTCGGGTTTTATAAAACCATCTTACCCCTGTTTGGGCTCGGGTTGTTGCTTATTTATTTTTTGCGTTCATTTATTGTTCAGTTATTATTTACTGAAGATTTTATGCCTATGACCTCATTGTTTAAATGGCAGTTGCTAGGAGATTTTTTTAAGGTTGCCTCACTAGTGATAGGCTACCAGATTATAGCCAAAAACAATCTCAAATTATTCCTCATTACCGAGGTAATCTCCCTTGTTGTAATTTATACTTCTGGAATATACTTTGTGCAAAATTTTGGTGCAGAGGGTGCGACAATGGGACATTGTTTAAGTTATTTTATGCATTTATTGGTATTACTGTTTATCTTTCGGGAGTCGCTTTTTACAAAAACCAATGAGTAGCCTAGGTAACATATTGCAATCATTTAGAATCTGGAAGTACAAGTTGCTCTCACAGACTACCTATGTAGACAGTAAACCTATGCTTTTTCAACCCGCACAACTTAATGGGAAGGGTGTGATACGCTTTCGCGAAAGCGTACAAATAGGTGTCATAAACTCTCCATCATTTTATAATACTTATGCTTACATCGAAGCAAGAAAGGAGGGAAGTGAGATTATTTTTGGGAACAACGTTGCGATTAATAATAATTTTTGTGCCATAGCAAACGAGGGAACGATTGTGATAGGAGATGATACTACAATAGGGCTTAACTGCTCCATTTATAATTGTAATTTTCACAGTCTTGACCCCACCAGACGCCGAACCGATGCTGGACCAAGTGCCGCAGTAACGATAGGCAAAAATGTATTTATAGGCAATAATGTAAGCATCTGGAAAGGCGTGTCAATAGGTGATAATGCCGTGATTGCTGCTGGAAGCGTTGTGACATCCTCGGTAGCTGCGGGAGTTACATTCTCTTAATTATGTAGCTTGCCAAGTCTTAAGATATTGCTGGGCGACTTTTGTGTAGTGGTGATGGGTTTTTATAAAGTGATGTGCGTTCTCACTTATCTCTTCAAGAAGCGCAGGTGACGCTATGAGCTTTTCTAGATTTGCCACAATTTCATTTACATCTGGTGTCGCATCTATTGCCACCGTTTTATCTAATTGATATTGTGCTTTAAAATGCGGGCCAGCACCAGTAAAGACCACCTTACCTTTTGCCATAGACTCCAGCGCATTGTAACCTTGATCGTGGGCATAAACTTGATCTAGCACAATATGTGCTTTATTATAAGCGGTAATATATTCATCATACGGTAGATTTTCTGTGGTGATGATGTTTACCTTCTCGTTGTATTTATTGCTTATAATAGCAAGCGCTTGCTCAAAAAGGTCATTTCCTTTTTTGTAATAGTTATTTCTATTAATCCCGTGAAAGATGGTAATAGGATACGTAAAAGCAATCTCCTGCTTAAGTATCTTATCTACGTTAATAGGGTTTGGGATGAGCCCCTTGTATAAACGATGATCTTTAAGAGGGAAATGATAATCAAGATCTGTAGCAATCACACCATCTACAAGCTTATATAGTGCCGTGTGTAATCTTTTATAAGCGGGTGCCAGGTACTTAAGCGCCGGGGCAAAAGATGTTTTTGTGAGTTTACCTTCCTTATAGGGTGTGGCAATTGTGTATGGCAACTCGTCTGTAAAAGCGTGGGTAACACTTATGTGGTCTGTACCGCAAGAGAGGAGAAAGAGATTTTTATTATGCTCTTTGAGATACTGAGCTATCTCAAGTTCTAATGACGGCGTGGTGTTAAAACTAGACTCATTAATAAGTTGCACCACGTCATAACCAGAAAGTTGAGGTTTTAATTTTGTAAAGTGGTTACGCAGTGATTTTTCTGAAATATCAATACCGGTTAATTTAAGAATGCTCAGTTTTAGCTTCTTTTTCCAGCTAGAGGTATAACCTCTTTCTAGAGGGATGTCTACGGGAAATTTTTTAAAGCCATCGCCAGAGCCCACGAGGGTGACCTCGTGACCTAACGCGGTGAGACCTTCTTTGAGAGAATTATGAAGTCGGCTGTATTCGCCTACAAGTAAGATGCGCATTGATTATATTTGGTAAACAAAAACTCCTTCTGTTGCCGAAAGATACTCATAAAAAAATTGCACTAGTTACCATTTCCTTATCTGGTGGTGGTGCAGAGCGGTCTACGGCATTTTTATCACAGATACTCACAGGTCTCGGGCATACGGTACACATTATCTGTATAAGAGATGGGGTTTCGTATCCTTATAAAGGCACGTTATTTAATCTAGGTGCAGATAAGCGTGAGTACGACGGGCTAATTACAAAATATAAGCACCTCAAAAGATTAAAGGATTACTTACATAATGAGCAGTTTGACCTTGTTATAGATAGCAGGTCTCGATCTTCTGCTTTAAAAGAATGGGTGTATACAAAGTACATTTATAAAGCCCAAAAAGTACTTTATATGGTGCGAAGTGCTCGATTAGAAACATATTTTCCAGTACCAGATGTGCTTGCAAAGTGGTTTTATGGTAAGCGTCATTTTGTAGGAGTTTCAAAAAGTATTGCTGCAAAGATTAAAGCGAGATACGGCTTTAAACATATTCATCAGGTATATAACCCTATCCCAACAATGACTTTTGGTGAGAGCAATGTAAGCCTTCCGGAGACGTACCTTTTAGGGTATGGAAGACTGGTAGATGATGTAAAGAACTTTAGTTTGATGATTTCCGCTTTCGCGAAAGCGAACTTAAAACTACCCCTCGTGATTATGGGGGATGGTCCAGATGCCAAAAAGCTAGCAACACTCTCAAAATCTCTTGGCATAAATGATAAAGTCATTTTTATAGGGCATCAATCTAATCCTGCACCAATAGTAGAGCGAGCATTGTGCACCTTACTCACCAGTCACTATGAAGGCTTCCCGATGGTGCTAGTAGAGTCGCTAGCGCTAGGCACTCCGGTTATAAGTGTAGATTGTGACTCCGGGCCAAAAGAGATTGTGGAAAACGGTATAAACGGTATGCTAGTAGCAAATTATGATGAGGTAGCTTTAAGTACCGCCATTCGTACATTTGTGCTAGATGGTGAGCTTGCCAGTAGCTGTAAAAAAAATGCGCAAGAAAGTGTAAAACATCTAGCCGCAGAACACATCGCTCTAGACTGGAAAAAAATACTAGATAGCTTATGAAAAATCTTATAGAAATACCTAGAATTACAGACCCCAGAGGCAATCTAGCTGTGATAGAAAAAGAGGTGTTACCTTATGCTATAAAGCGTGTGTATTATCTTCACGATGTACCTAGCGGAGCATATAGAGGCGGTCACGCTCATAAAGAGTGTAAGGAGTTACTCATCGCTGTAAGTGGGAGTTTTGAAGTAGTGCTTGATAATGGCAACACAAAAGAACGCATTATGCTTAGTAAGCCTAACCAAGGCTTGCTTATAGATGTAAACATCTGGCGGGAGTTAGAAAACTTTTCTTCTGGAGCAGTATGTCTCGTACTAGCATCTCACGAGTATGATGAAGATGATTATATACGTAACTATGAGACTTACAAGTCTTTAAAAAGCTGAGAGTTTAATCCCTGCTCTTTCAAGGAAGCTTTGACTCTTAAAAGCAAAACGTAAGGCGTAGGTGGGTAGACTTAATAAAAAACGCTGTTTGCTATTGAGGTTGTTCATATCAAGATGCGCTAGATAGGTGTTTACCTCACTTTTTTCTCCCCAAAGTCGGGCTCTTAGAATGAGGGAGTACCTGTTGAGATCAATAAACTTTTTGAGTTCCTCATTTGTTTTTTCTTCTTCTAGATATGCTAGATAGTCTGGTCTATCTTTTACAGAGCGAGTCCCTTTATAAAGGCTTTGTGGCGCATAGCGATAGGTTGCACAAGCTTTGGTGCTAAAGGCAATTCTGTATTGTAAACCTATGCGTATCCATAAGTCGGTATCTTGACCGCTTTTTATCTTTTCATTAAAATATCCTACATCCTCACATACAGAACGGTGTAAAACGGTGGAGCTACTCGTAAGTAATGTGTTTTTATAACTGCTTGTAAAGTAATCAAGGTCTAGAAAAGGGCTGTTATCTGGGTTTTCAAAGCTGTAGCTGTTAGGCCTTGTATGGTTTTTATATTCTTTGTGCACTGCCGTTGCAAATACGTAGTGCTCGGGATACACATTAATAAGTGCTGTAATTTCTGCTAGGTAGAAGGGAGCCCATAAATCATCACCATCTAGCAGTGCGATAAACAATCCTCTGGCAGATTTTATGCCTATGTTGCGTGCAGCGCCTGCTCCTACGTTTTCTGCAAGCGGGAGATACATAATTTTTTCTGAAGCTATAGATTTTATGACAGCATCACTAGCATCTGTAGAGCCATCGTTTACTACTATAACTTCAAAGTCTTGAATACTTTGCTGTAGTACACTCTCTATGGTCTCCTTTACAAAAGGGGCTTTGTTATAAACCGTAATGACCACAGAAAATTTAGGCATTTTTTCGACTTTTTATATAGTAGTTCAGTCTGAATAAGTCAAACAGAAATAACGACGGTCTATTGCTCACGATGTTGTTTTGTATTCCTAATTTGAAGAGGCTAAAAATTGTAGGATATACGAAGTCTAGACGGAGTTTTCTTAATTTTTGATAAGCTTGCTGTAATGATGTGAAGTTTCTGCTTATACTCCCGCTATGCTCATAATGTATGAGTGTGTCAATAGCCTGTAGTGACTTGTCTAGAAATATCAAATTATCTTCAAGACCCGTATGTACAATAGGGTTATCTATGTGTAAAACAGTGATTTTTTGATGATAAACTTGGTAAGAAAATATATTGTCAAGTCCGTAGCGCCTGCTCTCTACAATGTTTAGATTAATGAACACTTCTTTTTTTACAAGTATATTTTGCGAGATAATATACGATGGGTTTTCCATTCGTAGTTCGGCATTTTTTGCCTCTCGATTTATACCGTATTTCCAGCGTAGCTCTTTATTTTTTGGTGGTATGTTTACATATGAAGTACCACCTACTATGATAGAGCTATCACTTTGTAATGCTGTGAGATAGTTTTTAATAAATTGATCGTTGTCAATGAGAACATCTGCATCAAGAAATAGAAGCCAGTTATACTGTGCACTTTTAGCAAGCTTAGAGCGCGTTGCTGTTCTTCCTAGGTTGCTTTCATTTTTAAGAGTACGCACATTAGGTTGTGCAGTGAGTGCACTATTTTGTTCTTGGTATAAGGTTGAGGCATCATCACAAAAAATAAGTTCATAGACTACCCCTGCCTCTCGTGTCTGATCAAGGAGTGAGGTGACAAGTGCAGTAATACCTGTATTATATGTCGGGATAAGAATGGAAAGCATACCTACAGACGAAAATACAATATTAAGATGATGTATGCCTACGCTTATAAAAACGGTAGCCAGTAGCTTGTCTTGGTAAAAGGATTATACAGTCTTTTGTACAACCTCAAAAACTTTGTTACCGTCACACTTTAATGTCTTAGAAGGGTATTTAAGTAAAAGTGCATAGTCGTGTGTTGCCATAAGGATGGTATTGCCGTTTTTATTAATCTCCTGCAATACTTCCATAACCTCTACACTTGTTTGAGGATCTAAGTTACCTGTAGGCTCATCTGCCAGAATAAGTTCTGGGTCATTGAGCAAAGCACGAGCAATGGCGATACGTTGCTGCTCACCTCCAGATAGCTGGTAAGGATATTTAAAGCCTTTACTTTTCATCCCTACTTTATCGAGAACGGCATCTATTTTAGCCTCCATTGCTGTTTTATCTTTCCAGCCGGTGGCCTTAAGCACAAATTTTAGGTTGTCTATTACCGTACGGTCATTTAGTAATTTAAAATCTTGAAAAACAACGCCCAGTTTACGACGTAAGAAAGGAATATTCTTTTCTTTGAGTCCGTTAAGGTCTACGCCTACTATGTTTCCTTTGCCCTCTGTGAGCGGTAGGTCACCGTAAAGCGTTTTCATAAAACTACTTTTTCCAGATCCTGTTTTACCTATGAGGTATACAAAGTCACCTGGCTCTATGGTAACATTTACTTCAGAGAGAATGAGGTTTTCTCGTTGGTAAATTGCGGCGTGTGATAATTGAAGTACGGGTTGTGACATAAGTTTTGGTCTGAGTTTCAAAGTAACGGAATTTAGATGAAAGTGTTTTATGACCTTTTAAAAATTTCTTTAAGTATCTCAGGTATATGATGCTCAGCGCTATTTGTATTAATTAAACAAGATTGTTAAAAACCCTTTTTACAACTTCACATAATTAACAAAGATTTAGGTCGTTATCTTACTGTAAGAAAGATAACTTTGAACAGGTTAGAAAAGGGCGTTTTTACGCTTTCGCGAAAGCGTAATTCTTCCCACATAACATCAATAAAACAACTCATAACTATGCATAAAATCAAGTATGTACTTGTTGCATTATTTTTATACACCAGTATTGCAGTAGGGCAACAATCTGCAATTTATACAAACGACCTCGCTCAGTTTAATAAGGCACTATCGTTATACAATAGCAAGCAGTACCTAGCATCTCAAACACTTTTTGAAGAAGTAAAAGCAAAGACTGATGATACAACGGTAAAAGGTGACTGTGCTTATTATATTGCAAATGCCGCTGTGAGACTCAACCAGCAAGGAGCAGATAACTTGATGCTTGCTTTTGTGACAGAGTACCCTACAAGTACAAAGCGCAATAGTGCTTTTCTAGACGTAGCGCAGTATTATTTTGAAAATGGCAAATTTGCTTACGCGCGTAAATGGTATGATCGTGTAGATGAAGCAACGCTCACAGAGGGAGAGAAGGAGACTTTTTACTTTAATAATGGGTATGCTTATTTTAAGAGTAAGCGTTTTGACGAAGCAAAAAAATACTTAAATCGCGTGCGCGATTCTCAAAAATACGGGGCGCAGGCTAAGTATTACATAGGGTTTATGGCATATGAAGGAGATGACTATGAGCAGGCAAATGAACTTTTTGATGAGGTAGAAGCAGAGAGTGGTGGTGCATATAATGAAGACCTTGCTTATTTTAAAGCAGACCTTAATTTTAAACTAGGAAAATTTGACCAAGCCATCTCTGAAGGTAAGTCTCAGCTCGCAAATGCAAACCCAAAAGAGAAGTCCGAGCTTAACAAAATAATAGGTGAGAGTTACTTTAACCAGAATAAATACAGCGAGGCATTACCATATCTTAAAGAGTATAAAGGTAAACGCGGGAAGTGGAATAATACAGATTACTATCAGCTAGGATATGCTTATTATAAACAAGGAGATTATGCAAGCGCTGTAAATGAGTTTAATAAAATTATAGATGGTAATAACGGCGTTGCACAAAATGCATACTATCACCTGGCACAATCGTACATAAAACTTGATAAAAAGCAAGAAGCTCTCAATGCCTTTAAAAATGCAAGCGAGATGGATTATAACGAGACTATAAAAGAAGATAGTGGTCTCAATTATGCAAAACTTAGCTATGAGATAGGTAACGCATATAAGCCTACACCTACTGTTATAGCAGACTATATGGAAGCTTATCCAAAATCTCCGGCAAAAAGCGAGCTAGAGTCATTACTTATAGATTCTTACATCACCTCAAAAAACTATAAGGAGGCAATGCAACTCCTTGAGAGCAATAATAGTTTTGATAATAAGACAGCTTACCAGAAGGTAGCCTTCTTATATGGGCTTGATTTATATAACGAAGGAAAATTTCCAGAGGCTAGCGCAGCTTTTACAAAATCGCTTAAAGAGCCACAAGACCCATTATACGTTACAAGAGCAACCTACTGGAAAGCAGAGAGCGATTATATTGCAAATGATTTTAAGGAAGCCATTATAGGGTACAAACAGTTTTTAGGCAGCAGTAACGCTGCTAGTACTCCAGAATATGGTGATATAAACTATAACCTGGCCTATGCATATTTTTCTGATAAAAATTATGAGCAAGCAGCAATCTATTTTGAAAATTATACAAAAGGAAATGTGCAAGACAGAACGCGACTTAATGACGCCTTTCTTCGTCTGGGAGATAGTCGCTTTATAAGCAGTAAGTACTGGCCAGCGCTAGAGGCATATAATAGTGCAATTGCTCTTAATGAAACAGATCAAGATTATGCGACTTTTCAAAAATCTATGAGTTACGGTTTTATAAAAAAGAACAGTGATAAGATAGCAGGCCTTAAAAGTTTTGCGACAAAATTTCCGAGGTCTACCTATCGTGATGATGCATTATACGAGCTAGGTAATATGTATGTCTCACAAAATAATAATGACCAGGCCATTGCGGCTTACGATAAGCTTGTAAGAGATCTACCAGGTAGCTCATACGTGTCAAAAGCGCTGCTCAAAAAAGCGCTTATTCTTGATAACAACAACAACTCAGATGAGGCCCTTCGCATACTACGTGGCGTTGCGGCAGATTATCCTGGTACGCCAGAAGCACTGCAAGCAGTGACTACTGCAAAGCTTATTTATATAGACTTAGGTCGTGTAGATGAGTACGGCCAGTGGGTGAGCACGCTAGACTTTATAGATGTTGAAGATGCAGAGCTAGATGATGCTGCATATGCCTCTGCAGAGAAGCAGTATGTAGAAAACAATATAAACCAAGCATCACGACTTTTTGAGGAGTACCTTGCTAATTATCCTAATGGTCAGCACGCGTTACAAGCTCATTTTTATGTGGGTCAGATCGCTTTCGCGAAAGCGGAATACCAACAAACTATACCGCACTATAAGTTTGTAATAGGTAAAGAGCGCAGTGAGTTTACAGAGCAGGCACTGGCAAGACTGGCACAAGTATACCTTACTGCCGAAAATTATGTAGAAGCCATTCCAGTATTACAACGCTTAGAAACAGAAGCAGACTTCCCGCAAAACATCATTTTTGCACAATCTAACCTTATGAAGTCATATTATGAGGGAGATGATTATAATCAAGCGGTAATTTATGCAACAAAAGTGCTAGCAAACTCAAAAATAGATAACACTGTAAAAAGTGATGCTCAAATCATAATAGCACGTTCTTCTATAATAACGGGAGATGAGGTAAGAGCAAAAACAGCCTATGCAGAGGTGCAAAAAATTGCAACGGGTTCTCTAGCGGCAGAGGCTTTGTATTATGATGCTTATTTTAAAAACAAAGCAACAAGCTATGAAGCGTCTAACGTTGCTGTTCAAAAACTAGCAAAAGATTATAGTGGTTACAAAGAGTATGGTGCAAAAGGGCTTGTGCTTATGGCAAAAAACTTTTATGCACTAGGTGATGCTTATCAGGCTACTTATATACTTGAGAGTGTAATCACAAACTTTGCAGATTATCCAGAAACGGTAGAAGAAGCACAAACGCAACTTGCTATTATAAAAGAGGCAGAGGCAAAAACAAATGCTTCGGTAGAGAAAGGGTAATAGTATTAGTACAATATATATTTAAACACGTTAGTCTAACAACGTAAAAAATAAAACACATTTTATGAATAGTTCATTTCATACATCATATAAGCTTATAGTTGCTGTGATAGCACTTCTAGCTGTGCAACTAAGTTATGCTCAAGAAGAAGAGTCTACTATAGGTACAGAAGTGGTAAATGTAGTAAAGGCATACACGCCTACCATACGCGATGCTTTTAAGGTAAAAGCCACACCACAGCTTAATGACTCCATTACCACAGCAAAGAAAAAAGTGACTTACAGCATCTTTTCTGTACCTGTAGCGAGTACGTTTACGCCAGCAAAAGGTAAAGCGGCAGTTGTAAAAAAAGCAAAAAAAGAAAAGTTATATGATAACTATGCAACCTTAGGTTTTGGGAGTTTTACATCTGTACTAGCAGAGTTTTATAGCAATTTTCAAATAAGCCGTACAGAAGATTTTGGGGTGTTTTTAAATCATAACTCTTCACAAGGAGGTATAGATGGTACTGTGGTAGACGATTTCTTTTATGATAGTCGTCTCAATCTCAATTATGGAGCAAGAGAGCGTGATCTTACTTGGCGTGCAGATCTAGATGCAAAGCATCAATTGTATAACTGGTATGGTATACCAGAGGAGCTTAAGGAATTACAAGGCCCGGCAGATGGTCCTTTGTTTACAGAAGATTTTGATGTAACACACTCATATCTCACAGCGGGTCTTAATGGTTCTATAAGTCTTAAAGACTCTTTCTTTAAGGAAGCTACGGGAATGGTACGTTATTTTGGCGATGACCTAGAGAGTACAGAGCTTAGAGCGGTGGTAGCACCTACGGTTGAGTTTCCTATAGCTGGGGAGTTAATTACAACAAAACTGTCTGTAGACTATCTGAGTGGTTCTTTTGCAAATAGCTTTGGTGCAACTGGGACAGAGATTAATTACAGCTTCTTAAACGCAGGGATTAACCCAAGTCTAGTAATTCTAAGAGATGACTTAGAGGTAAAACTAGGGGTAGAAGGTGTTGTATCTCTTGATACAGAAAACAGTGAGACAGATTTCTTTATTTACCCAAAAATTGCTGCATCTTATAGAGTAGCGGGCGATTACTTTATTGCTTATGGAGGACTTGAAGGAGGTCTTATACAAAATAACTACCACGACTTTGCTCAAGAAAACCCTTTTGTATCACCTACACTTATAGTGGCTCCTACAAATAAGCAGTATGATGGATTTTTAGGTATGAAAGGAAAACTGTCTGAAGCTCTAAGCTATAACCTGCGTGCTAGCTATGCATCAGAGAGCGGGAAGGCGTTATACCAGCACAACCCTTACTCGCAGAGTGGTAACAACTTTGGGCAAAATGGCTATGAGAATGGAAACTCCTTTGGTATCGTCTATGATGATGTTAATACATTAGGTGTTTTTGCAGAGCTTAACTTTGATGTAAATGCAAATTTTAAAATGAAGTTAAACGGGCAGTTTAACTCATATACTACAGATGTAGAAGCAGAGGCTTGGAACCTTCCAGACCTACAAGCGTCATTATTTGCAGATTATCAGATTACAGAGCAATGGTTTGCTGGAGTAAACTTATTTTTTATAGGAGAGCGTCAGGATCTTGTATTTAGTCAAGACCCGGTAGATATATTAACGCCTAGCTCTATAGAAACATTAGAGAGCTATTTTGATGCAAATGCGCACGTGGGTTATCGCTTTAATAATCGTCTATCTGCCTTTGCTAGAGTTAATAACATTCTAGATAGTAACTACCAGAAATGGCTTAATTATGAAGTGCAAGGACTTCAAGGTATGGTAGGTGCTACTTATAAGTTTGATTTTTAGTAAAAATAACACCTGTCACAAAGCAACCTTTCTGTAGTACCTGCATCCTTTATGTAAACCCTATATAATGAAAAGAATGTTAGGCATTGTTGCCTTGTTTATAGCTACTATTTCTTGCAGTTCTGATTTAGATTCTGCTAGTCTTTCAGATTGTAGTCTTGTAGATTGTGCCTCTGGTAATTTACTATTACAATTTTTAGATAGTGAGACAGAAGAAGATGTGTTTTTTAACGGCACTTATAATCTTGAAGATGTAGTTATAACAGATCTAGAAACTAATGAGGATTTTGTATTCTTTACAGGTACCTCTCAAGAGTTTGAAACGGCACAAATAGCGCTTAATACATTTTTTGAAAGTCGTAACAATGTGATGCTTCGTATAGCCGTGCCAGATGGCTTTGAGACTACCTTATCATTTGATGTGACATTTATACAGGGAGAATGTTGTAATGTAAATAACTATACAGACGTATCATTTACAAATGTGACTAGCGTAGATGATAGTGATGGAGATCTCATATATAAAATATTCTTATAAAACACTTAGGTATGAAAAAGCTACTTGTTCTTATCATATTAAGTTTGTCACTAGTTGCTTGCGACTCAGATGATCTAGATTGTGCAAACGTACTCTGTGCGCCAGGCCCAGCGATGGTAATAACCTTTTTTGATGCCGAAACTGGAGAGCAATTATACACAGATACAGATGGAGAAGCTCCAGACGGTTTTACTATTACCGTACAAAATGACTTAGAGCTTTCGTATAACCAAGGTTACGTTTTTCAAGATGGAGAGCTTGTCATATATGTTTTTCCAGAGGTGGCTACCATCGTTCAAGAAGGCGTTTTTGATGTGACAATAAATGCAACAGTACAGACACAAGAATCTTCAGGGTGTTGTCCAGATTATAGCATAAGTAACATTAATGCTACAGGTGGAGATCTCACTGTAACACAATCACCAGAGTTGAGGTTGCGCATAGATTTTTAGAAAAAAATCGAAACTAAAAAACAAGAGGTTTTGTACATTAGTGCAAAACCTTTTTTCTTTTGAATAACACTTGGCACTGCGAGCTCTGTAACCACCAGCGTAAAAACCTAAAAGAAGGTTCTATTTGCAATCTTACAAAGCGAAAACCAGCCTTTAATCGTACCTGCTCAAAAAAGCTGTTTTCTACAAAATTTAAAAACCAACTTAGAGAAGTAAACGTTGTTTATGAGCACGCTATAAAAGATAAATGGTGGAACTACAGCTATACTATAATATTTGGCTTGCTAGGTGTGGGGATCACTTGTTTGGCTGCTTATTCTATAGTTTACATAAATAATCTTAATAATTCATTTCATTCGTCTAACGCTTATAGTTTAAGAATATACTTAATACCATTTATAATTTTTGGAATTGCCCTTAAGATTTTATCACAAGCAATAGGGATGTACAATATGTACGTATTAAAATCTCGAGAGGCAAAACTTAAAAAAGATCGGGTAGATGCCGTGCTTGCTTTATATGGTATCACCTATGATATAGACGTACAACTACACTCTAATTATAGGTTTCCTCAAGATGCTCAAGTAGATTTACAAATTAATAATCTTAGGTAATCACTTATAACTTCTCTTTCGTATTTTTATGCTTTAAACCATATTTTGATGCGTAAACTTTTATTTTCTTTATCAGTTCTTAGTCTTTTCATTTCTTGCGATAACAAGCAGGAGGCAGACCTTATTGTCACAAATGCAAATGTGTATACGGTTAATGACGCTTTCGCGAAAGCGGAATCCTTTGCCGTAAAAGATGGAAAGTTTATTGCCGTAGGAACCACAGCAGATATAACAGCACAATATCAAGCCACCGAAACTATAGACGCTACAGGTAAAACCGTTTTACCAGGCCTTATAGACGGGCACTGTCACTTTTATGGACTGGGGCAAAACCTACAAATTGCAGACCTCGTAGGTACCGAAAGTTATGATGAGGTTATAGAAAAGGTAACCGCTTTTGCCAAAGCAAATCCAGAAGCAACCGTTATACGAGGAAGAGGTTGGGATCAAAACGACTGGGCGGTAAAAGAATTTCCTACTAAAGATAAGCTAGATGCTCTTTTTCCAGATACACCAGTGGTACTAGAGCGTGTAGATGGTCACGCATATCTTGTAAATCAGAAAGCGCTTGATCTCGCAAAAATAGATAACACCACAAAGGTAAGTGGTGGAGAGATTGTGCTGGTAGATGGTAAAGTGACTGGAGTACTTATAGATAACCCACAAACGCTTGTAGATGCCGTAATGCCTCAAGCCAGCGTTGCCGAAAATGCTCAAGTATTACTAGAGGCGCAAGAACTTTGTTTTTCTTACGGGCTTACTACGGTAAATGACGCGGGTCTTAATAAAGATATAGTAGAGCTTATAGATAGCTTGCAACAGCAGGGAGACTTAAAAATGCGCATCTACGCGATGTTGTCTAACAATAAAGAAAACCTAGATCACTACTTAAGCTCTGGTAAGATTAAAACAGATCGTCTTAATGTGCGTTCTGTAAAGGTGTATGGTGATGGTGCTTTAGGATCTAGAGGTGCTGCGATGCGAGAGTCATATAGTGATAAAAAAGGTCACTTTGGGGCAATGGTAACACCAGTAGATGAAATTAATGAACTTGCAGAGCGTATCGCTGCTGCAGACTTCCAGATGAACACGCACGCCATAGGTGATAGTGCAAACGTGGTTGTACTGCGAGCATATGATAAGGTTCTTACTTCAAAAAAAGATCCACGCTGGAAGGTAGAGCACGCTCAAGTAGTATCTACAGAAGATTTTGACGTTTTTAGTGATAAAATTTTACCTTCTGTACAGCCTACGCACGCCACAAGTGATATGTACTGGGCAGAAGATAGAGTAGGGGCAGAGCGTATAAAAGGCGCTTATGCTTATAAAGACCTACTTAAACAATCTGGACTTGTTATTTTAGGAACAGATTTTCCGGTAGAGCAGGTGTCACCTTTTTACACATTTTATGCAGCAGTGGCTCGTAAAGATTTAAAACAATATCCAGAAGGAGGCTACCAGATGGAAAATGCATTGTCTAGAGAAGAAACCTTAAAAGGAATGACTGTATGGGCAGCCTACTCAAACTTTGAAGAAGCAGAAAAAGGAAGTATCGAGTCAGGTAAGTTTGCAGACTTTATCATTATGGATCAAGATATTATGATCGTAGATGAAGATGCAATACCTAATCTTGAAGTGGGTGCAACATACGTAAACGGCGAGAACGTTTACAACAAGCTATAATGAAGTCACAACAAGATCACCTCATTGAGCTTGCTCATTACAAAATGCCTTTTGGGAAATATAAGGGTAAATATCTGGTAGACCTGCCTGAGTCGTATTACGTATGGTTTAGGCAACAAGGCTTTCCAGAAGGGAAGCTAGGTAGGTTGCTACAAGAAATGATGGAAATAAAAGTTAACGGACTAGAGCCTATGGTGCGTAAAATACAGCGCGGTTTCCCTAAGCCTATTAACTTGAGCTAGCTTAAAACCCTTTGTGTATTATAAAAATAGCAGGTCTTTTATGTAGGTCTGGCGCATTAGATTTCCAGAAAGAAGCACTTTTTGTGATAATATACTCTGTTGGTAAGGTGATATCACAGGCTATACAAACTTGTGTATCTGGGTGTACTGTAGCACAAATATCTTCTAGCATTTTATTATTACGATACGGTGTCTCTATAAAAAGTTGCGTCTGGTTGTGCTCAAATGAGAGACGTTCTAGTCTTTTAAGCTCTTGTTTGCGCTCTTTTTGATCAATGGGAAGGTAGCCGTTAAAGGCAAAATTTTGTCCATTCATACCACTACTCATCATTGCCATAAGTATAGAAGACGGCCCTACTAGAGGTACTACTTGTATTCCTTTTTGATGAGCTATTTTTACCACTTCTGCACCAGGGTCTGCAACCCCAGGAACGCCAGCCTCAGAGAGTAAACCTACAGACTCACCTTGTAAACAAGGCTCTAGGTATGAAGGTATCTCAGATACGTCTGTGTATTTATTGAGTTGAAATAGCGTGAGTGACGGTTGTGACTTGCTAGGCGAGATAGCTTTAATAGAGCGGCGTGCCGTTTTTTCATTTTCTACTATATAGGTATCTATAAGTTCTACCACTTTCTTTACAGAGATAGGCATCACCTCTAGAGCGCTTGTATCACCTAGAGTAGTAGGGATGAGATATAATTTTCCGGTAGTTGTAAATGTGCTCATAGATAAGTCTACGGTCAGTCATATGGTTGGGGAGCTGATCGTGATAGACGCAATATAAATAGCTTTACCTAGATGCGCAACCTAAAGCGCATATTCTATTGCTGCTCACAAAGAAGATTTATTACTGCAGCTGTCCCGCAATCTCTTCACAGGCTTGGTCTAGCATCTCATAAACTCTTTTAAAATCTTCTTGCATACCGTTATAAGGATCTGGAACATCTACCTTCTCACCGGGAAAAACGGTGTCCAAAATCATTATAACCTTTCGGCGCTCCTCATCTGTACTTGCAAGCGCTAGTACATCTTCTAGGTTGTTTTGATCCATCACATAAATGTGGTCAAATTTTTTAAAATCGCTTTTTGCTATTTGCCTTCCTTTTAATTGTGAGATGTCTATACCATTATCTCTAGCAACTTTTATGCTTCTAGCATCTGGAGCATTACCTACGTGCCAGTCACCAGTCCCGGCAGAGTCTATTATAAATTGCTCGCTATCTAGTTTGTTACGTAAGATACCTTCGGCTAGGGGAGACCTACATATATTACCTAGGCACACCATAAGGATGTTTGTTTTTGACATCTGTAAACTTTTGAGGCGAAAGATAATTATTTTGAGTGCGCTTTCGCGAAAGCGTACCTTGTTTTATAAAAAAGCTCCGACCATATGGCCAGAGCTTTTAGAATACTTGGGAGCAAAATCATTTAGATTAGTGCTCGTTAAGACGAAAATCTGGATAAGCACTTATCCCGTGTTCGTGAGGATCTAATCCCTCAACCTCCTCTTGTTCTGAAACTCTGATTCCAACAGTTTTCTTTAAGGTAAATATAATAATGAAGGAAGTAATAATACAAAATACAGCATAAGCTCCCACGCCTATTAACTGACTTACAAACTGGGCACCGCTTGCAAGACTTCCAAAAATGCCTACTGCAAGTGTACCCCATATACCACAAATAAGGTGTACGGCAATTGCTCCTACAGGGTCATCTAGTCTTAACTTGTCAACCAATGCTACACCAAAAACGATTATCGCTCCAGCAATACCGCCTATAAGAATGGCGTCTGTAGGGCTCATCACATCTGCCCCAGCTGTTATACCTACAAGACCTCCTAGTATGCCATTTAAGAACATTGTAAGATCATAATTTTTATACATTAATGTAGAAACAAGAAAAGCAACCACCCCGCCAGCTGCAGCAGCAAGGGATGTGGTAACTAGGGTAAGCGAAGTAAGTGAGGGGTCTGCAGAGAGTACTGAACCTCCGTTAAACCCAAACCAACCTAACCATAATATAAGTACACCTGCAGTTGCTAGAGGAACATTATGACCCGGAATAGCTTGGGGTTTTCCGTTTTCATCAAACTTACCAATTCTAGAGCCTAATAAATATACGGCAACAAGAGCTGCCCAGCCTCCTACAGAGTGTACTAGTGTGGATCCTGCAAAGTCATAAAAAGGTGTTTCTAGTGTTTGTAAAAAGCCACCCCCCCATTTCCAAGATCCTGCTATAGGGTAGACTATACCTACGTATAATAATACAAAAACCATAAAAGGTCCTATTTTAATACGCTCTGCTACTGCTCCAGATACTATCGTTGCTGCTGTTGCTGCAAACATACCTTGAAAGAGAAAGTCTGTCCAGTATGTGTAACCTTCATTATATGTGAGGTCTAGTGCACCTTCTGTTGTGAGAGGTGCGTCAAGACCAAATCCAGCAAATCCTAAAAAGCCATTAAACTCTCCTGGGTACATTAGGTTAAAGCCTACTAAGCAATAAAGTAGTAGCCCTACTGTGATAATAAATATATTTTTAAATAAAATATTGATAGTATTTTTTTGTCTTGTTAAGCCTATCTCTAAAAAAGAGAAACCTAGGTGCATAAAAAAAACAAGCCCTGTACAGATCATCATCCATACATTATTTACAGTTAAAATTTCCATAGTTGTGTTATGCTATTGTGTGTTATTATTTTAAAGTTTGACTACCCTTTTCTCCTGTTCTTATTCGGTAGCAGTCTTTGATATCTGAAACAAAAATTTTTCCATCACCTACTTCTCCAGAGCGCGCCGCTTCTATGATAGTTTTTATTGTAATCTCTTCAAAGTCATCATTAACAACAATGCTTAGATAGCGACGTTGAATATCACTTGTGCTATAACTAACACCGCGGTATACAGATCCTTTTTTCTCGTTACCTAGACCGGTAACATCCCAGTACGAGAAAAAGTTGACTCCTACATCGTGCAGAGCTCTTTTTACTGCCGAGAATTTTGACTTTCGGATGATTGCTTCTATTTTTTTCATATCTAATAGGTTTATTAAAATTTATATATTCCGGCAATTACAAAAGATGATAAAGAATTGCTAGGATCTTGATTTGTGTCTAAAAATGTGTCTTCACTAGCGCTATCTAGACGGAATTCTGGTTTTATAGTAAGATCTCCTACGCTATAGCTACCTGTAAGTGTTACTGCCACTACAGAGGCATCACCTTCTAGGTCATAACCTCCTATTGCTCCAGCACCACCTTCACCTTCTGCAAAGTACTCACCACGTAAACCTAAGGTGAATGCGTCAGAAGTTTTGAACTGTGGGTATAGTGCTACGCCATAAAAAGAAGCACCATCTGTATCATTATAAGTTGCGTTAAGTCCTAAGAAAAAGTCGTCAGATAAGTCATATCCAGTAGTAAGGTCTACTTGAAAAGTACTTTCTGAGTTACCACCTTGCTTACCGTATAAAAAGTTTAAGTACGTACTCTTATATCCTAGTTGAGCTCCTAGTGTGTAGTTGTTATCAAAGTTAAACTCTGTTGCATCTGTCTGGTTAAGTACTGCAAGCATCGCACTAAAATCTTCAGAGAGGGTGAAGTCTGCCTTAATACCTGTGTGAGAAAAAGGACCGTAAGAAAACATATACGAGGTAGAGTAGTTAAAGTTTGCTGTAGGTGATATCACCTCATAACCTAGAAAGGTATTAAAGTTACCTAGTGTAAGTTTTACTTTTTCTGATACATTCCAGTATACGTAAAGTTGATTTACAATGTTAGATGAAGGTCCAGAGAGGAAAACAGCCTCCTCACCACGTGGCCCAAAAACAAGATCTGCCACGGCACCTACTTTTCCGTTTTCACTTTCAAAAGCGCCTATCACATTTGCCATACCTATTGCAAATCCATTTCGGTTTGCAAAAGATGTGTTTGGAGCGATAGCATCTTCACCATTGGGGCCAGAAATATTTTGTCTAAAATAGACATCGACACTACCTTCTACGGTAAACTTTTTCTTGTCTTCTGTTTCTTCTTGAGCAAACATAAATGTTGTGCTTATGGTTAGTAATAAAAGCGTGCAAATAGATTTCATAAAAATATTATTTTCAGTTGATTTGACGTTAAAAGTATCTTAAAAAAATATTAACATATTAGTTTTTGGGGGTTATGTGTAAATTTTTATGATAATTTCAAATTGACCCCCTAAAAATTAGGGGTATCTTAAATAAATACTGTTTTTACTGAATATTTGTTCATCTCAATTTTCTATTTTCATTAATGAATAGCCTTTTTTAATGTGAATAATTTATAATTTTTAGAAATAGATTGAAATTGCGATAACGTTTTCGCATATTTTAACAAAAATTAAGGTTTGCAAATTCTCAATTTTGCAAGGCAAAAAATATGTAATTAGAAATTTGACTAGGGTCAAAATGTGATAGTCATAATTATGATTACCATTTTTTGAGACTTCAATAAGTAAATTTATCTTGAGCTTAAGTAATAATGGTTTTACCATATAAATAAGGAGTTATGTTAAGAGATCAAGGGTTATATTTAAGGGAGTTTGAGCACGATGCGTGCGGTGCAGGATTTATATGTAGTCTTAAAGGAGTAAAGTCTAATGATATTATTCATAAGGCACTTGAGATACTAGAAAAACTTGAACATAGAGGAGCTGTAAGTGCAGATGGCCGCACAGGAGATGGGGCTGGTATATTAATAGACATCCCTCACGATTATTTTCAAGCCACTTGTGACTTTACATTGCCTAAAGAAGGAACGTATGCCGTGAGCAATGTTTTCTTACCTCGTAAAGAAAATCAACGTGCATATTGTATTTCGGTTTTTGAAAAAAGCCTTACAGATCAAGGTATCAATATTTTGGGCTGGAGAGATGTGCCGGTAGATCAATCTATACTGGGCGAGATTGCTCAAGTGTCTGAACCTTTTGTAAAGCAAATCTTTGTGAGTTATGAGAGTAAGGGAGATAATTCCGCTTTCGCGAAAGCGCAACAAAAACCTACACCAGAGTTTGAGTTTAACTTAAAACTATTTACTGCTCGTAAAATCGCCGAACATACTATCTACAACTCAAAGTTGTCTGAAAGCTCATTCTTTTACTTACCTAGCTTCTCAACCAAGACCATTATATATAAAGGACTATTAATGCCCCAACATATTAAGGTATATTATAAAGACCTTATGGATCCTCGTGTCGTGACAAGGCTTGCGCTTGTACACCAGCGATTTTCTACAAATACATTTCCTACTTGGGATCTGGCGCAACCTTTTAGGTATATGTGTCACAATGGAGAGATTAATACCTTAAGAGGTAATGTGACCAGAATGTATGCGCGTGAGGAACTTATGGAAAGTGCACTATTTGGTGAGGAGATAAAGAAAATACTTCCTGTTGTATTACCAGGTAAGTCAGACAGTGCCTCTATGGATATGGTGGTAGAGCTCTTACTTATGACGGGTAGATCATTACCAGAAGTAATGATGATGCTCGTGCCAGAAGCGTGGGAGAAAAATGAAGATATGTCTCCGGCAAAGCGTGCTTTTTATGAGTTTAACTCTTGCCTTATGGAGCCTTGGGATGGTCCAGCCTCTATACCATTTACAGATGGTAATTATATAGGTGCCGTTTTAGATCGTAATGGATTGAGACCTTCTCGATACTCTGTCACAAAAGACGGTTATGTGATAATGTCTTCAGAAATTGGAGTGGTGGAGATAGAACCACAAAATGTACAGATGCACGGTCGTCTGGAGCCAGGTAAAATGTTTCTGGTAGATATGGCACAAGGTCGTATTATAAATGATGAGGAAATAAAAGAAGAGATTGCAACACGTCACCCATATCAAGAGTGGTTGGATAATAACCTTATTCACCTCAAGGATATACCTTATAATGAGTGCCCTTTATTTTTAAATGAAGCACCACTTAAGGAGCGCTTACTCACCTTTGGGTACACGCAAGAAGATATAAATACGATTATATTGCCTATGGCTGCAAAGGCAAAAGAACCTATAGGGTCTATGGGTAATGATGCTCCTATAGCTGCACTTTCTGAGAGGCCACAATTAATCTATAATTATTTTAAGCAACTCTTTGCACAGGTTACAAACCCACCTCTAGATGGTATAAGAGAGGAGTTAATTACAGATATCTCACTCACGCTGGGTGCAGACTCAAATATTTTTGAAATAAACGGAGAGCATTGTAAGAAGCTAAAAATTCAAAACCCTGTTATCTCAAAACAAGATTTAGATAAAATCAAAAGTTTAGATAACGAGAGCTTTAAGGTGGTTTCTGTGCCTATTTTATATAAGGTAGAAAAAGGACATAATGGTCTGGAGGATGCTCTAGAAAACTTACTTCAAGAGGTTTCTAAACAACTAGATGAGGGTGCAAACATCATTATCTTGTCAGATAGAAATACATCTCAAGAGCTGGCGCCTATACCAGCTTTGCTTGCTTGCTCTTATGTAAATAACGGACTAGGCGGTAATAAAAAGAGATCCAGTTTTAGCCTCATTATAGAGTCTGCAGAGCCTAGAGAGGTGCATCACTTTGCTTTGTTATTTGGATATGGTGCTAGTGCTATAAACCCATATATGGTTAATGAGATTATAGAAAACCATCCAGAAGATTTAAAACTTGCAAATGTTGATGTAGAAGAGGCAATACAAAATTTTAATAAAGCCGTAGGCAAAGGAGTCCTCAAGGTGATGAATAAAATAGGTATCTCTACCCTTAACTCATACCGTAGCTCACAACTTTTTGAGTGTATAGGTATCAGTAAGAAGGTCGTAAACCAGTATTTCCCGCGCACGGTTACGAGAATAGAAGGCGTAGGGTTACACCAGTTAGAAGGTGAGATAAGTAAGAGGCATAAGGCTGCCTATCATACTAAAGATATCGCAGCAGATTTACCTCTAGAGATAGGTGGTGAGTATAGGTGGAGACGAGATGGAGAGGCGCATTTATTTAACCCGCTTACCATTGCAAAGCTTCAAGAATCTGTGCGTAGCAATAAGCCTGTTATTTATAAAGAGTATGCAGATCGTGTAAATAATCAAGCCAAACAGCTTATGACCATACGCGGTCTATTTGAGTTTACAAATTATGACCCTATAGATATTGATGAAGTAGAACCGTGGACAGATATTGTAAAGCGCTTTAAAACTGGTGCGATGTCTTATGGTTCTATTAGTAAGGAAGCTCACGAGACACTTGCCGTAGCAATGAACCGTATAGATGGTAAGTCTAACTCTGGTGAGGGAGGAGAAAATCAAGAGCGTTTTTATAAGGACGTAAATGGCGATTGGAAAAACAGCGCCATAAAGCAAGTGGCTTCAGGGCGTTTTGGGGTAACCTCAAACTACCTAACAAACGCTGCCGAGATACAAATAAAAATGGCGCAAGGAGCAAAACCTGGTGAGGGCGGACAGTTGCCTGGACCTAAGGTAAATCCTGAGATTGCAAAAACACGTAATTCTACACCATATGTAGGGCTTATATCGCCACCACCACATCACGATATTTACTCTATAGAAGATTTATCGCAATTAATTTACGATCTCAAATCTGCAAATAGAGAAGCGCGTATTAATGTAAAGCTAGTGTCTGAGGTAGGTGTAGGTACTGTAGCAGCTGGAGTTGCAAAAGCTAAGGCAGATGTAATACTTATATCTGGACACGATGGAGGTACAGGAGCAACGCCACTCACCTCATTAAAACATACAGGTTTACCTTGGGAGCTAGGTCTAGCAGAGGCACAACAAACTCTTGTAATGAATGATTTGCGCGGGCGTGTGCGACTTGAGTGCGATGGCCAGCTCAAAACAGGCCGAGACGTAGCAATTGCTTGTTTACTAGGAGCCGAAGAGTTTGGGTTTGCAACAGCACCGCTAGTAGCCTCTGGATGTATAATGATGCGTGTATGTCATTTAAACACTTGTCCAGTAGGAATTGCTACTCAAAACCCAGAACTACGTAAACGTTTTAAAGGAAAGCCAGAGCACGTCGTAAACTTTATGTATTTCGTTGCACAAGAGTTGCGAGAGATTATGGCAAAGCTTGGCTTCAAGACAGTAGATGAAATGGTAGGTCAAGTGCAAAAGCTGGATCGCAATAATACCATAGAGCAGTATAAAGCATTAGGTCTAGATCTTACACCTATATTACACAAGGTAGATACCTCAAAAGGGCAGCCTTTGCATAATATAGAAAAGCAAGATCACGACCTTGAGAAAGCGCTTGATTTTAAGATTATATCACAGGCGCACCCAGCACTTTTTAGAAAAGAAAAAACCACACTAGATCTTAAGATTACAAATGAAGATAGAGCAGTAGGAGCTATACTAAGTAATGAGATATCGAAGATTTACGGTGTGAATGGATTACCAGAAAACACTTTAAAAATTAACTTCGAGGGTTCTGCAGGGCAGAGTTTTGCAGCATTTGCTACTCACGGACTCACACTAGCAGTTACTGGTAACACAAATGATTACATAGGTAAAGGACTTTCTGGAGCCAAAGTAATAGTGAAGGTTCCGGTAGAGGCGACCATCATACCAGAAGATAATGTCATCATAGGTAATGTGGCATTTTATGGTGCTACTGCTGGTGAGGCCTATATAAATGGAAAAGCCGGAGAGCGTTTTTGTGTACGTAACTCTGGAGCAAAAGCCGTCGTTGAAGGTATAGGTGATCACGGTTGTGAGTATATGACCGGAGGTATTGCGGTCATATTAGGCGAGGTAGGAAGAAACTTTGGCGCTGGTATGAGTGGCGGTATTGCATATGTGTATGATACAGCAAGTATGCTTTCGCGAAAAGCAAACACAGAAGGGCTTAACTTCCTTAAAGTTGAAGAAGATCAAGATAAGAAAGAGCTCAGGCAATTAGTCGAAAATCATTACAACGCCACACTCTCACCGCTGGCTCAACGACTGTTAGAAAACTGGGATGCAGAGATTAAAAATTTCACGAAAGTGTTACCAGAAGAGTACCGCAAGGCATTGATAAGATTAGAAGAAGAAAAAACATTAGCAAACTAGAAGATGGGGAAAGTAACAGGATTTTTAGAATACGATCGCAAAGACGAAGGATATATAGCGCCAGAAGAGCGTGTTAAAAATTATAAGGAGTTTACTGTACCGCTAGAAGAAGCAGATTTAAAAGAACAAGGCGGCCGCTGTATGGATTGTGGTATTCCGTTTTGTCACTCGGGGTGCCCGCTGGGCAATCTCATTCCAGATTTTAATGATGCAGTCTATAAAGGAAGGTGGAAAGAAGCGGCAACTATATTGCACGCGACAAATAACTTTCCAGAATTTACAGGGCGTTTATGTCCAGCGCCTTGTGAAGAGGCGTGTGTTCTAGGTATAAATGCAGATCCCGTAAGTATAGAAAATATAGAAAAAAATATAGTAGAACGAGCTTTTGACGAGGGGTGGATTGTCCCACAACCACCGCAAAAACGTACACACAAATCGGTTGCAGTGATAGGGTCTGGCCCTTCTGGACTAGCCGCTGCACAGCAGCTTAATAGGGCTGGGCACACTGTGACCGTATTTGAGCGCGATAGTAAAGTAGGAGGTCTTTTAAGGTATGGGATTCCAGATTTTAAGATGGAAAAAAATGTGATAGACAGACGCCTGGCCGTACTCAAAGATGAGGGTATAACTTTTAAAACAAATGCAAATGTAGGGCATACCATAAGTGTAGAGACGCTTCAAGATGAGTATGACGCGATTGTACTCTGTGGTGGTGCTACTTTGAGGAGGTCTATACCTATAAAAGGGGCGCATCTTAAAGGAGTGTATCAAGCAATGGATTTCTTAAAGCAAAACAATGAGCGACAAGATGGTATAGCTGAGTGGGATGAAACTATTGTTGCTACAGATAAAAATGTGATTGTTATAGGTGGTGGTGATACAGGCTCAGACTGTATAGGTACTAGTAATAGACAAGGAGCAAAAACCGTTACAAATTTTGAGATTCTTAATAGACCTACAATAGAGCGACCTTCAGAGCAACCTTGGCCTTATTACCCTATGCGCTTGCGCACCAGTTCTTCTCATAAGGAGGGGGTAGAAAGAGTTTTTAGTATTTCTACAAAGGAGTTTGTGGGTGATGCCAGTGGTAATCTCACGGGACTTATAACCTCAGAGGTAGAGTGGATTACAAATGACAATGGTAGACGTGAGCTTAAAGAAATACCGGGAACAGAAAAGGAGTGGCCTTGCGATATGGCTTTTCTTGCACTAGGCTTTACAGGGCCGGAAAAAACTCTAATAGACCAGCTACATTTGGATACAGATATGCGTGGTAACGTAAAAGCTACGTCATATGCGACTAGTGTTTCAGGCGTATTTGCTGCTGGAGATATGCGTAGAGGGCAATCACTCATTGTGTGGGCAATCTCAGAAGGAAGACAAGCTGCACATCACGTAGATGCATACTTGATGGGAAGTTCACAATTGCCACTTAAAGATGAAGACAGTGACTTACCTAGACGCTAGATTATAGTAGTGATTACGCTTTCGCGAAAGCGTAAAAAAAAGCCTCAAAACATATATTTTGAGGCTTTTTCTATTTTATAATATTGGTTTTAAACCGAAAGTTTTTTACCAAGGTCTTCTACATATTTCCTAAACTGTTTATCTGTACTCGCTAGATTATCTACCGTTTTACAAGCGTGCAGAACTGTTGCGTGGTCGCGCTGTCCTATCTGTGAACCTATGCTTGCTAGTGAAGCTTTAGTAAGCTTCTTTGCAAAGAACATTGCTAGTTGTCTCGCTTGTACGATATGTCTTTTACGTGTTTTAGACTGTAATGTTTCTACATCCATCTGGAAGTAATCTGAAACAATCTTTTGGATATAATCTATAGAGACTTCTCTCTTAGTATGTTTTACATAGTTGTCTACAATCTTTTTTGCAAGGTCGAGAGTGATCTCTTTCTTGTTGAAAGATGAGTGTGCTATAAGTGATATAATTGCACCTTCTAGCTCACGGACATTAGTTTTAATGTTATTTGCAAGAAACTCTACAATCTCTTCTGGCATTTCAACACCATCTTGATAAAGCTTTTGCTTTATAATGGCGATGCGTGTTTCAAAACTAGGGTGTTGTAGCTCTGCACTTAATCCCCATTTAAAACGTGATAAGAGACGTTGCTCTATATCTTGCATATCTACAGGAGCCTTGTCTGAGGTAAGGATTACCTGTTTTCCGTTTTGGTGTAGGTGGTTAAAAATGTGGAAAAATACATCTTGAGTACCTGCCTTACCACTTAGTAGTTGAATATCATCTACAATAAGAACGTCTATAACTTGATAAAAGTGAATGAAGTCATTTCTATTATTCTTTTTTACAGACTCTATATATTGTTGTGTAAACTTCTCTGCAGAAATGTATAAAACAGTTTTTGCAGGATACTTATCTTTTATCTGTACACCTATTGCGTGAGCAAGATGTGTTTTACCTAAACCTACTCCTCCAAATATTAAAAGCGGATTAAAAGAAGTTCCCCCTGGCTTATTTGCGACGGCCATACCTGCAGATCTTGCAAGACGGTTTGAGTCTCCTTCTAAAAAGTTTTCAAAATTATAGTTAGGGTTGAGCTGTGACTCTATTTGTAAATTTCTTATTCCAGGAATTACAAAAGGATTTTTAAGCTCTGGATTTTTATTTTTAAGCGGAGCATCTACTTCTTGTGATTTCATAGTGCTACGATTTGCACTAGGAATTCTTTCTGTAAAAGGTTGATTGTTTCCGTAGGTATTTTCCATCTTGATCACATAGACCAGTTTGGCGTTTTCACCTAGTACTTTATTGAGAGCAACTTTAAGAAGTTTTACGTAGTGTTCCTCAAGCCACTCGTAAAAGAATTTACTAGGTACTTGAATACTTAATGCGTTATCTGTGAGTTTGACCGCCTTAATCGGTTCAAACCACGTTTTGTATGCCTGGGGTGTTATATTGTCCTTTATAAAAGAGAGACAGTTATCCCATACAGATTGCGCAGTTAGAGTCATTCGTTTAGTTAAATTATTAGGTTTTCGGTTGTCTAGAATTCCTTTTGAAAGGATTATCGTCGTGTTGATAAGGTACCCTTTAAAAGCATCACAAATATGTGAACAAAAAAAGTAATAAAAAAACTGAATAGGGGTTGTTTTTTCGCAAATTTTGTTGCAATATCATCACAAGCTTAAAACTACAAAAAAATAACCTTTACTACGTGAAAAACCATATTACTTTTCTAAAAGTTAGATATTCTGAAACTGACCAAATGGGCTTTGTCCATCACAGTAACTATGCACAATACTTGGAAGTGGCTAGGCTTGAGTGGCTTGAAAGTTTAGAAATCTCTTACAAGTGGATGGAGGAGAACGGAGTGATGCTACCAGTTTATAATTTACAAACCACGTTTAAGAAGTCTGCGCTCTTTGATGATACACTAAAAATTGTTACAACCTTGCGCGCTACTCCGACGGTAAGAATAACATTCGATTATGAGGTTTTTAACCAAGATGGTGATTTATTAACAATCGCAAGTACAGAATTGATCTTTATTAATACCAAAACTGGCAGACCTATGAGATGTCCGCAATACATACTTGATAAGCTATAATTAATCTTCGTCTTCTAGAAGTGTTATTCCATACACTTCATTAAAGGCTTTGATCACCTTTTTTGACTCTTTTCTACGTATGGCAAGTGTAAAAACGCAGTTCATTTCCATATGCTGGTTAATGATAGTCACTTTGTAATCATTTATTAACCGCATTACTTTATTAAGTAGTGGGTACTCAAACTGTACTTTAAAGGGGATGTCTATTGTTTTTTCTACAATATGAGAAGCCTCTAGTGTGTTTTGAGCTCCTGTTCGATAAGCATTTATTAAACCTCCTACACCAAGTTTTGTCCCGCCAAAATAACGCACGACTACAACAAGCACATTTGTAACATCATAAGACTGTAGCTGTCCATAAATAGGCGCTCCAGCACTGTTAGACGGTTCTCCATCATCATTTGCTCGGTATTGCTCGTACTCTTTACCTAGTACATATGCATAACACCAGTGACGCGCTTGGTAATGTTGTTTTTTAAGACCTTCTATATGCTCTTTTACTTCGGCCTCTGATGTCACCGGAAATGCATAGCCAAAAAACTTGCTGTTTCTATCCTTAAATAGTGTCTCTTCAGATGGGGTGAGTATCGTTTTATAGGTGTCTTTTGGTGCGATGGCTATTGATTTTTATTGATGAGAGGTTACAATTTTTGCTTCTTCACATATTTCAACACGAGAAAGTTTTGTGCATTAGGTTCAAAACCAGAAATCGTTTTTTGAGTAAAACGCACCACCTCGTCATAATAGAGTGGTATTATAGGAGACTTATCTATAATAAGAGAATCCATAGTGCGATATAATTTTTTGCGCTGGCCTATATCTGTAATGCTCAAACTATGCTCGTATAAACTATCATAGGTTGCACTTTTAAAATGCGTGTAGTTTGGTCCATTTGGCGTGAAGTTCTTACTATAAAATAAGCTTAAGTAGTTTTCGGCATCTGGATAATCTGCAATCCAGCTTGCTCTAAAGGCATCTAGCTCTCCGCTACTCTTCATCTGTCGTAGCGTAGATGGAGGCATCACGTCTATATTTACTTTTAAACCTACCTTTTGTAACTCTCGTTGTATGTACTCACAGATGTCTAGGTACTGGCTATTTGTGCCTATGGTGATTTCTGGAGATGTGTCTCCTGTTTCTTTAATGTATTGTGCTATTAGCTTTCGCGAAAGCGTACCATCATATTCATATCCTTTTATATGATCATAGCCAGGTAGCCCTTTAGGTATAAAACCATTTACAGCTGGCTTGCCGATACCATTGCGCAGGTACCTAATCATTTTTTTACGATCAAAACCGTAGTTTACCGCCTTGCGTAGTAAAGCAGATTGTACCTCTGGCGTGTCACTGTCTAAGTAAAAGCCTATATATTCTGTATTAAGCCACGGTACTTTTTCAAACTGTACGCGATCTTGATACTTTGCTCTTAAAGTGCCAGAAGCGGTAAGAATCTCATCTTTATATGATGGATCTAGACTATTAAGGTAATCTATATTGCCTTGTGCAAATTGTAAAAACTCACTTTGCTTATCTGGTAAAAATGTAATAGCCACTGCCTCAAGATAGGGGAGTTGGACACCATCCTCATCTTTTTCATAGTAGAGCTCATTTTTACGTAAGACTAGTTTTACACCTTCTTCCCAGCGTTTAAATTTAAACGGTCCAGTGCCTATAGGGTGAGATCTAAACTCATTGCCATAGTGGGTAGTGATTTCCTTAGGTACAACAGAGCAGTAACGCATACTAAGTAAACCTAGATAGGCGGGAAATGCTTTTTTTAATTGAATAGTAAAAGTAGTGTCATTTACAGCGTTGTAACTTGCCACATTACCTAACACCCAGCTCCCAGGTGAGGCAATTTTTGGGTCACGTAGTCTATTAAAGGAGTAAACAAAATCTGCAGCGGTTACTATGCGTGTACTATCTCTAGTGTTAAAAGCAGGGTGTTTATGAAATCGCACGTCATCACGTAGTGTAAACGAATACGTAAGCGCATCTTGAGATATTTCCCAAGACTTTGCAATATCTGGTTGTACGTTAAGATCATTGTCTAGTTGTACCAGACCATTAAATAGCTGGTTAACCGGCCATATTATAGGAGGGTTACGAGCAAACGCAGGGTCTAGTGTAGATATTTGATACTGCTCGTTATATCTAAAAACTTGATGATCTCGATCACTCGTATCATCTTTGTTACAACTTATAGTACTAAGTATGCAAAGTATAAGTAAGGAATAATTGAGTAAAAGTGAGCAGGTGTTTTTCAATTTGAGTAAGCAAATAATTAAGAGTATCTTTGCCCACCTTTTTTAAGGCTAAGCAGTACACAAATATAGTCCAAATGTCTTCTACAAAGAAAGTCGCTTTTTATACCTTAGGTTGTAAACTTAATTTTTCTGAAACCAGCACCATTGCGCGCAGTTTTGGCAAAGAAGGTTTTGATAAGGTAGATTTTTCTGAAGCCGCAGATGTTTATGTGATAAACACCTGTAGTGTTACAGAAAATGCAGACAAGCGTTTTAAAAACATTGTAAAGCAAGCTCAAAAAGCAAATCCAGATGCTGTAAAAGTAGCTGTAGGGTGCTATGCACAACTCAAACCAGAAGAACTTGCTGCGGTAGACGGAGTAGATCTTGTACTAGGAGCTACAGAGAAGTTTAATGTAACAAGCTACATAAACGACTTGCTTAACAATCCAGACCGTGCCCGTGATGGAGGAGAGGTACACGCCTGTGAGATACAAGATGCAGACTTTTATGTAAGCTCTTACTCTATAGGTGATCGTACACGCGCTTTCTTAAAAGTGCAAGATGGTTGCGATTATAAATGTACCTATTGTACCATACCACTAGCACGTGGTATCTCTAGAAGTGATACTTTACAAAATGTACTGGACAACGCAGCCAAAATCGCTGCACAAGACATCAAGGAGATTGTACTCACAGGTGTAAATATAGGTGACTACGGTAAAGGAGAATTTGGTAATAAAAAACACGAGCACACTTTTCTAGAACTCGTACAAGAGCTTGATAAGGTAGACGGTATAGAGCGACTGCGCATCTCATCTATAGAGCCTAATCTTCTTAAAAATGAAACCATCGAGGTCGTGTCAAAATCACGCACCTTTGTACCTCACTTCCATATTCCCCTACAAAGCGGGAGTAATAAAATATTAGGTTTAATGCGACGTCGTTACCAGCGAGAACTGTATGTAGATCGCGTTGCAAAAATTAAAGAAGTGATGCCTCACGCTTGTATAGGTGTAGATGTTATTGTAGGTTTTCCGGGAGAGACAGATGAAGATTTTCTTGAGACCTATAACTTTCTTAACAGCCTAGATATATCATACCTACACGTATTTACTTATTCTGAAAGAGATAATACGCCAGCAGCCACAATGGATGGTGTGGTGCCAAAAAACGTGCGTAGCAAACGCAGTAAGATGTTGCGTGGCCTTTCGGCAAAAATGAGACGTGCCTTTTATGAATCACAGCTAGATACCAAGCGCACAGTACTTTTTGAAAGTGAAAATAAAGAGGGATACATACACGGCTTTACAGAAAACTATGTAAAAGTAAAAGCTCCTTGGAACCCAGAACTTGTAAACCAATTACACGAGGTACAACTTACAAGTATAGATGATGATGGTATGGTGCGATTTGACTTTGCGGGTGTAGAGGCGTAGTGTTTTTACGTTTTCGCGAAAGCGTACTCATAACCCTATTCTTCACTGCGGTTAAGCACTTCTACAAAGCGAGTGTTTTTAATATTTTCCCACTCATCTCTTAAAATTGAGTAGCAGCAGGAGTTGCGCCTACGACCATTTTTTGTGATAATATCTTTACGTAAAATGCCTTCTAGGGTTGCGCCCAGCTTTTCGACGGCTTTTCTTGATCGTGTGTTGCGCTCATCTATACGAAACTCTACACGCTCATACGAGAGCTTTTCAAAAGCATAGCGCAGCATTAAAAACTTAATATGCTGGTTGAGACCGCTTCCGCGGAAATCTTCTCCAAGCCACGTCCACCCTATATGAACGACTTTGTTAACCTTATCTATATTTCCAAAACGGGTAGAGCCTGCAAACTTACATAGCTCCTTATCAAAAATGATAAATGGGAGCGCAGTACCTGCTTGGCGTCTGGTTATGGCGTCTTTAATGTACTTCTTTAACTTTGGCGCTGTTGAAATATCTGAGCCTCCATATGCATTAAGGTCTACCTGACTTGATAGTGGTAGTAAATCGCGATAGTGATAACTCTCTAGGGTGAGAAGTTTTGCACGCTTGTTTTCGAGAGTTTTGATTTTCATAAATAAAAAAATGTGTCGCACTTTAAAAGTACGACACATTTTTAAGAAGTGATAGGTGTTATAAGATTATAGTCCTAAAATCTTTGCATCTACTCTAAATCTTGTATAAATCTCAATCTCGTGATCAGATTCTATGGTTTGATCTGTAGTAGTCTCTGTGCGCAATGTGTATGTCTCACCTTGTATGTATTCTTTGAGCTCTGTATCTACTACGTCTAGGTCTAATGTTCTAGCTCCATCTTCTGGTATACTTGTACTAGAGGCAATGAGGCGCTCTTCTAGTCCATCTGCATTTATGTAGATAGCTATGTCATTAAGGAAATCAAAATCACCAGACTCTGGCGTTTGTAAGTTTAATGTGAGTTTTGTGAGTTTCACACTCTCTACAAGATCTGCATTTGTATTATTATTTTCAAACTCTTGTTGAGAGTTTGTAGTAGTTTCTGGCGTAACAATATCAAATGGAGCGTCTAGTATACTTGTAGACTGTATTGTAATATTTGTTGTGTAGTCTATATTAAACTTTGTTAACTCATCTAGCTTATCACAGGCTATAAAAGTTATGAGTAATACGGTAATTGCTATGGTCTTTTTAATCATAATTAAGGGAATTTGTCCGCAATATTAACGAAATTTGAATACAGATAGTTCTGCTCACAACTTTATTTAACATTTCTCTATGAATTATACAAAGGAAGAAGTGCTTGCTCGCCTCGCAGAGAGCTGCAAGAATACGCTTATGGAAACTTTAAACATCAAGTATATAGACTTTGGTGAAGACTTTCTAATAGCACAAATGCCTGTTACGCCTAAAGTACACCAGCCAGATGGAGTTTTACACGGAGGGGCAATGGTTGCTCTGGCAGAGAGCGTAGGTAGTGCGGCTAGTTTTATGTTTTTAGACCAAGCACATACTATAAGAGGTATTGAGATTTCTGCAAATCACGTAAAGAGTAAACGTGAAGGAATGGTGTATGCAAAGGCTACATTTATTCATAAAGGTCGCACCACTCAGCTATGGAATATTGATGTAGTAGATGAAGAAGATAACCTTATCTCAAAGTGTAAACTTACAACGATAGCCCTGCCTAGAAAGTAATGGATCAAGACGCATTCTTTATAGAGATTCAAAGTCATTTTGATGAAGCGTTACCTTTTGTGGTATACAGAAAGCCAAACCAAAAAACGGTCACAGCTTTGCTTCAAGAAGAAGATGAGCTTCATACCGTCTCAGACTTTAGTGAGAGTGGGTTTGTGTTTTCTCCTTTTGACACAACTACCTCAGAAACCATATTGATGCCGCAATCACAGTCTTTTGAGATGCGTCTAGATGAGTATGTATCTACTCAATCTAACGAGGCGGTTGTAACAACTTCGGTTGAGGCGGCTAAAGGAGCAAAAGAGCAACATATTGCACTTGTAGAAAAAGGTATAAATGAGATTGAAAATACAGGATTGAAGAAAGTTGTGCTTTCGCGAAAGCAAAAAATAAATCACAACTATGAGTCACCTGTATCTATTTTTAAAAGACTACTTGATACCTATGCCACAGCTTTTGTGTATTGCTGGTATCACCCTAAAGTAGGATTATGGCTAGGCGCCACACCCGAGACCCTTCTCTCGGTCGAAAATAGAAAGCTTTATACAATGTCGCTAGCTGGCACACAGAAGAAAGAAGATACTCTAGAGGTAAACTGGGGAGCAAAGGAAATAGAAGAGCAGCAGCTTGTAACAGATACAATCGTATATAATCTTAAAGATATAGTAGACAATTTACAAGTGTCTGAAACCCACACGCATCAGGCAGGTACATTACTGCATCTTAAAACAGATATTACCGCTATAGTACACGATAGCGATGCTAAGCTTGCGTCTATCATTAAAGCGCTTCATCCCACACCCGCCGTTTGTGGTTTGCCTAAGCTTGAGGCTAGAGATTTTATAATTGCTAATGAAAATTATGATAGATCTTTCTACACCGGATTTTTAGGAGAGCTCAATATAATGACAGAAAAAAAGAGAGCAAATACACGTCGCAATGTTGAGAATCTTGCCTATGGGGCAGTAAAAAAACATACTACCCTCTATGTGAACTTACGTTGTATGGAAGTAGACGCTCAGGGCGCACAATTATATGTAGGTGGTGGTATAACTGCTTCTAGTAAGCCGGCGTTAGAGTGGGAGGAAACTGTAAATAAATTGCAGACAGTTGCAACTGTTTTATAGTCATTGTATGTGTTTACTATTCTAATAGAAATTTCAATAAAACTGATTTTTTCTACTAGTATACTGCGGTCTAGAAGTCGTATTTTTGTAATTAATGATTCACTCAAAAATTCCAGTTGCACAATCTATCGTACACCTTTGCTTGAGTAAAGGTATTGATACGGTTATTATTTCTCCAGGGTCACGTAACGCGCCACTTACGATAGAATTTACAAAGCATCCTCAAATTAAGGCATACAGCATTGTAGACGAGCGATGTGCTGCTTTTGTAGGTCTGGGTATCGCACAACAAACGGGTAGACCAGTGGCACTGGTGTGTACCTCTGGTAGTGCATTACTTAATTATTATCCGGCTATTTCTGAAGCTTTTTATAGTGATATACCGCTAGTTGCAATAAGTGCAGACAGACCCATAGAGCGTATAGATATAGGAGATGGACAGACTATACGACAAAAAAATGTGTTTGAAAATCATATCCTTTATTCGGCAAACTTGTATTCTGAGTTAGTTCCTACAGATGATGTGACCGATGCAAAGGTGGCTCAAAAAATAAAAGAAAGTCAGCGTCATAATAATCAAGAAATCAATAAAGCGCTTAATGTAGCTATAGAACAATCTGGACCTGTACATATTAATGTGCCATTTTATGAGCCATTATATGAGATGACAGAGAGGGTAATAGATACACCTATAGAAATTGCACCACAAGTTGTAGATAAGGAACTCTCAAATAGTGAACTTGCTTCTTATGCTCAAGACTGGAACAAAGCTACTCGAAAACTCGTTATTATAGGTGTTCAAGATCCTGAGACAATGTCTCCGGAATTGCTAGATTTACTAGGTAATGACCCGAGCGTTGTAGTTTTTACAGAAACAACATCTAATGTAGCACACCCTAATTTTTTTACACGTATTGATAATATTATAGGTAGTCTTGATGATGCTGGGTTTAAAGACTTGCAACCTGAGATACTTCTCACCTTTGGAGGGATGGTGGTGTCAAAAAAGGTAAAAGCCTTTTTAAGAAATTATCAACCAATACAACACTGGCACGTAGATGCAAAAAAGGCATACGATACATATTTTTGTCTTAATAGGCACTTTGAGGTATCTGCTTCTTTATTTTTAGAAAAACTACAGGCAGTTACTGTACCTAAAGAAAGCACCTATCAAGAAGACTGGCTGCGTATAAGAGCAAAAAGAGATAGACTCCATAGTGAGTATATAGCACAAATGAGTTGGTGTGACTTTAAAGCCTTTGATCATATACTAGAGGTGATTCCAGATAACTCTGTATTACAGCTGGGTAATAGTAGTACAGTGAGGTATGCACAACTTTTTGATGTAAATAAAACACTAGAGGTATATTGTAATAGAGGGACGAGTGGTATAGATGGAAGCACGAGTACTGCCATAGGAAGCGCTATGGCTAGTAAGAAGCTTACGACCTTAATAACGGGAGAACTAAGTTTCTTTTATGATAGTAATGCGTTATGGAATCAATATATACCTAATGACTTTAAGATTATAGTCATTAATAATAGTGGAGGGGGTATTTTTAGAATATTACCTAATAAGGATAAGAACACAGATAACTTTGATGAGTTTTTTGAAACCACACATCATCTTGAGGCCTCAAAGTTATGTGAGATGTATAATTTTAAATATCTCAAGGCGACAAATGAAGAAGAATGTGCTCTTGCCAAAAATGAGCTATATGCATATTCATCACAACCTACACTGCTAGAAATCTTTACACCGCGCAAAATTAACGATGAAGTGCTTCTTGATTACTTCAAGTTCATAAAATAATTTTTTTTAAGAGAGTTTAACTTTTTGCTTATCTTTAAAGTGAATTAATAATTTAATCAACAAGTAACTTTAAAAATTATGAGCAAAAGAGCAGAACTCATCTCAAAATATGCAGATGATTTAAAGAACAAATGTGGTATGACCGCAGATATGGACCTTCTTACAAAAGTAACAATAGGGTGTGGACCATCAATCTACAATAAAGACTCATCAACAGTATCTGGAAGTTCTGAAACAGAAATTGCTACTGTAAAAAATAACTTTTTGATTAAAAAATTAGGTCTTGCAGATAGTGCAGATCTTGATAAAGCTATAAACAGCGTTCTTGAAACTTACGGAAAGTCTAATCGTAATAAATATCGTGCGGTAGTATACTATATGCTTACTAAGCACTTCAAAAAAGAGTCTGTTTACAAATAGACTACTTTATAATGTATGTAGAAAGCGCTTTGACTCACGTCAAGGCGTTTTTTCTTTGTAGTAGTTGTACTTTTGCATTTTACAAAAGAATATGTTAGAAATAGGAAAATACCACATAATGAGAATAGACAGGGAGACAGAGCCAGGGCTCTTTCTTTCTAATGAAGCAGGAGATGACGTCTTGTTACCTAATAAGTACGTGCCAGAAGAATATAAAATATGGGATGAACTTAATGTATATGTTTATTTAGATCACGAGGAGCGACCAGTAGCTACTACACTAAAGCCGTATATAGAACTCAATAATTTTGGGTACTTGCGTTGTACTGCTGTAAATAATGTAGGAGCCTTTTTAGACTGGGGATTAGAAAAAGAACTTTTTGTTCCTTTTGCACAACAAGCTAGACCTATGAAGGTAGGTAGCTGGTACATCGTTTATATGTATCTAGACGAGAAGACTAACCGTCTTGCTGCCACTAGTAAAACAATGAAATACCTCTCAAATGATAATGTAGAGGTAAAAAAGTTTGACAAGGTAGAGGTAATTATATCACATATTACAGACAGAGGAGCAAACGCCATTGTAAATGGAAAGCACAAAGGACTTATTTATAAAGAAGATATCTTTGAAGATATAAGAACGGGTGACAAGCTAGACGCTTGGGTTAAGAAAGTACGACCAGACGGTAAAATAGATCTTATTTTACAAGAAGAAGGTTATAAAAGTATAGAACCTAATGCTCAATACATTTATGAAGAGTTGCAGGCTAATGATGGTTTTATGCCATTACACGATAAATCAGATCCAGTAGATATTCAAAATCAACTTGGTCTTAGTAAAAAGAGCTTTAAAAAAGCAATCGGTACGCTATATAGAGATCGTAAGATTTTAATAAAAGAAGATGGGATTCATATAATTGATTAATTCCTTTCTTCCTATTATATATAAATGAGCAAAAACTATAACTAGTTTTTGCTCATTTTTTTTGAGGTAGCTCTATCTAGCCCTTCTTTATGCATAAGCACAGAGATAGCCTTGAGACGTATGTAGGGCACACTCATATATATGTAGCCATCATACTTGGTTCTTCCAGAGTCTGTACCCCACGAGTTTTTTACTTTATAATAGACTTTGCCATTTTGATCTGTTGCTTTCCCTGTGATATGCATCAAGTGATCATCTGTAGTATTATAGTTTTCAAACTCATCTTGACGGTATTTTTGTGTGATTGTTTTTTCTTGCTCTGGCCCCAGTAGAGCAAGCTTCTTATTACTTTCATTATCTGGTATTACAGCTACACCGTGTTTTGAAGAAAAAGATAACTCACTCACATCACAATCTAGCGTTACTGTATAACCGTTGCTTAATGCGTTATCTATATTTGAAACAAACTCATCTAGCGGTACATTATACATCGCTCCATTAGAAAAGTTATCAGGAATATTAAGGATAAATGATTTGTAAAATGCCTGGTGAGTAAAAGAAGTTAAGGTTACATAATCGCTAGGCACTATCTTCATTGTATTTGCAAACTCTTTAGGAGTGTACGTTTTACCATCATAAGAAACATTAGTAATATTCTCACCTAGGTAAACATCCAGCACCTTATCTACTGCGGTTTTCCACTTTTTGCTTAATGTTCTTCCTGGATTATCTATATAAGTGTCTAGCATACTATGTATAACGGCCACCATTTCGGCGTGGTTATGTTTGGTATCTGTATGTGTCAGGCCGGTGTAGGCACCGTTTGGTGCTAGGCCGTAACGCGCAACACTATTAATGACGTCGTGCGCGAGTCCGCCTTCAGAAAATTGAGCCTTTCCTTGACGCATTACATAATTTTCAGCTTTTGCCGGATAGGTATTCCTTACTGTGTACATTTCAGAAAGATCTACCATTTTACCAGTAAGTCTTGCAATCTCACTTTCTAAAAATGAAGATGTACTAAAACTCCAGCACGTTCCTGTTACTCCTTGACTTATGACTGGTGTAGCTTGTAAATCAATAGTATCTGTAAAAATGTAAGAGCCTGCAGTATTTTCTTGTGCGTAGTACGCTTTCGCGAAAGCAAAAACAACCACAATACTTAGTAGTACTTTTTTCATCATCTAGTAATAAAGAATTATTTTTACGTAAAAATAGCACATTATGGATAAGCCAAACTGGCAAACAGCCAAAGAATATAAAGACATAACTTACAAAAAGAGTAACGGTGTTGCTCGTATAGCGTTTAATAGACCAGACGTGCGCAACGCGTTTAGGCCTAATACCACAAAGGAATTATATGATGCCTTTTATGATGCAAATGAAGATACATCTATAGGAGTAGTGCTACTCTCTGCCGAGGGGCCATCTTCTAAAGATGGTGTCTATAGTTTTTGCTCTGGTGGAGATCAAAAAGCGCGTGGTAAAGAAGGGTATGTAGGTGAAGATGGATACCATAGATTAAATATACTTGAGGTGCAACGTCTCATACGTTTTATGCCTAAGGCAGTAATTGCTGTTGTCCCAGGGTGGGCAGTAGGAGGTGGGCATAGCCTGCACGTAGTTTGTGACCTAACACTTGCAAGTAAGGAACACGCTATTTTTAAACAAACAGATGCAGATGTAACTTCTTTTGACGGTGGATATGGAAGTGCATATCTAGCAAAAATGGTAGGTCAAAAGAAAGCGAGAGAGATTTTCTTCTTAGGCAGAAACTATTCTGCTCAAGAGGCTTATGAGATGGGTATGGTAAATGCCGTGATACCTCACGCAGAGCTAGAAGATACTGCCTACGAGTGGGCGCAAGAGATTCTCGCAAAATCACCTATTTCTATTAAGATGCTCAAGTTTGCGATGAATCTTACTGATGACGGTATGGTAGGCCAACAAGTTTTTGCTGGTGAAGCAACGCGTCTAGCATATATGACAGATGAGGCCGTAGAGGGTAGAAATGCATTTTTAGAAAAAAGAGCACCTAACTTTGACAAGAAGTGGATACCTTAATTATTTAACTATAAGTTTACGCAACCTTTTTAGAACTTGGCTATCTTTAATTCAAAGTAAATATTATGAAAAAAGTTGTAGTAATTTTTTTATCATTATTAATATTTGTCTCGTGCAATAGTGATGATGAAAATAGTACATCTGATGCGACGCTTATAGGTAACAGGTATGTTTATAGTGTTCTTGATTGTGAGAATGAGGATCCAATAGCAAATTCTTGTTTTGCTTCAATAGAGTTTTTCGATTCTCAAGAAGTAGGGATTTTACCTTTTGGAGATGCTATTTACAGCGTAGGGTATGTTATTGAAGACAAAACGGTAAGAGTTCTATTTTCAGAGTTTTTTGTAGATGGTGTTGATCAGTTTTTCATCATCGAAAGTGAAGATGTTCTTATAGAACAAGAATCTGGCAGTCGCTACCTTAGACAATAAGTAATAATAGTTATAAGTAAAAAAAGACCCGTACAATGTATTTGAACGGGTCTTTTTTATTACCTACGTTTTTAAGCGATGGTATCTTGTTTTCTTTTTTCGAGAGCTTCTCTTACGTCCCGCGCTTTATTCTCATCTACATCATATCCCCACATAAATAAGATAGCTATAATTGTACCGGTAATGGGGATGCCTGAGAAGAAAAGGCGCAAACCTTCTATAGCTCCTTCCGGCTGGGTGGGCGCATCTGGTGTAAAGCCTACATAGGCCATAATGTAACCACTACCTAAACCAGCAATAGCAAAGCCAAACTTAACCATCCACCAGTAAATTGCTCCAAACACACCTTCTCTACGTATCCCATTTTTAAGCTCATCAAGATCTATAACATCTGCCGTCATAGACATCATAAGTACAAAGAGACCTCCTATACCAAATGAGAAAAACGGTAGAGCTATTATAAACAAATACGGTTTACCTGGTACAAATAGAAACCACAGCATTAAATATCCTATTATAGAAATAGTCTGTGATACTATGAAAGCTTTTTTCTTTCCTAGTTTTTTTGACATTTTTGTTACTATAGGAATTACCATAAAAGTAGTACCTAGTGCCCCTAAACAGCCAAAGAGTGTAGGCCAGATTCCTGCTGCCGCTGCATCACCACTAAAGAGGTGATATACTATTATAAAAAAAGAAAAAGCGGCAACGGTATTAAAAGCATTAAATACAAAAAATGTTGCCACACATAATTTTATAAAAGGTTTTGAAGAAAAGGCAGCCTTAAAACCTTTGGCTAGGCCTACAAGGCTTTTACCTAAATTTTTAATATTAAGTGGGATTAAACTGTCATCATCTAGGGTAGACTTACTTTTGATAAAAATAGCGGGAACCATTGCACATATAGCACAAGCGATACCTACCCATATGGCCAGGTCGCGAGCAGCCACATCTGCAGATTCAAACCAAGCCGGGTCATACATAATTACCCAAAACCAAGGCGCTATAACCCAGGCCCATTGACCTATCCACTGGGCAGTAGCCATAATATCTGTGCGCTCGTGAAAATCTTTACTCATTTCATAACCCATCGCAACATAAGGAACGCTAAATATCGTGAGACCCAAATAAAATGCTAGTGACCACATTAAGAAGTATGTAAAATTATAGTCCAGCCCATCTGCTCTATATAATTGCCACATCATTATAAAAGATATACCCATAAGGATTGCCCCTGCAAATACGTACTGTCTTCTTCGGCCCCATTTTGATTTTGTGTTGTCAGATATAAAACCCATTATAGGATCTGTAAATGCGTCAAAGATGCGTGGCAAGAAAAAGAGCAGCGCCCAAGATTCTGGCGGAAAACCCAAGTCTTGAACTAGTACCACCATAAAAATGGCTAAGGCCGCCGGAAACATTTGGTTTGCTAGCATTCCTATCCCAAAGGCTATTTTTTGACCAAAGGAAACTTCTTGTTTTGATGTAGTCATTTATGATGGTTTTAATAGCCCTTTTTACAAAGAGCGGTTAGTTAGTATTAATGTTAGTAGGCGGGTTTACGCTTTCGCGAAAGCGTAATTATCCCTCTTATAGCAACACATCTTGAGGTAGGTATATCTTAAGATATTCTATCTCACCTGTACGATGAAAAATAGATGTACTTGTTTTATTATCTAGCTCTAGAGATGTAAACTCTTGCGTTTTATCATTAGAATAATGGACCTCAATGCGTGTCTCGTTTGAAATGGTATATATAATGGGCACTTGACAGTAGGTAAAAGAGAGTTCGTTATTTGAAACAGTAATAGTTTGCGGAGTAGCGTGAACGTCTGTATAATTAAAGAGGGCTTCTTGCTTTAAAAACTCTTCTTTGTTTAAAATAGCAGGATTAAAGCCCAGCTTTCCATCTGTAACAGTAATTCCTAGCTCACCAAAACGGCTTATAATATCTTCTTTAACCTGTCCAGTCATACCAGGTTGTTGAGCACCTTTTCCTCCTGGCGTATGAGAGTAGGGGTCTGTAGGGAAAGCACCATAATGTTGTGGTGTTTTATGTACTCCTATACCTTCTGTAATCTCATAATAATGAGCAATGAGTTTACTTGTGATAACTTGGTCTTTGCCCGCACTTATAGATTGAAGTACACACTCTTGACTAGCAAGGGCAAGCTTTGAAACCATATGCCAGTAAATAGAGCCTAAACCTTCATACCCAAAGAAAGTACCTGAGCGCCCTGTAAATGCTTTATGATTAAAGACATTTTCATAAATGGCTAAGATTTTTGTACCCTCTAAATCTATTAGATCTTTATACTTCTCTGTTGTAAGCTTATCTAAGGCATTACTCAGTGCATTTGCATTATTAAATGTGGTGTTAAAGTGATAATTGCCATTACGATCCTTTTCGATAATATCGTGATTACCATCATCTAGAAGTTTCTGTAAAAGAGTAGACTCTTTTACACCTTGCTGGGGTATATGATTTTTTGCTAAAAATTTTGGTAATTCCTTATTTGGATATAGAATATAACTTTGCTGGTCTTCTCTATATAGCGCACTTTTCTTTAAACTATCGAGAACGGCAAGGCTTTGCTGAGGTTGTAAATAGCCAGAACTTAACACAGCAACTTGTCCTTCTAGCATTTCATCCAGATAGCTTATTGAGATTTGATCTGAACGACTTACATCTACAATATTATAAGCGTGATATAAGCCATCTTCCCTCTCGTTAGCCTCTATAGAGTGATCTATGTATGAGAGAGTAACTTTAATAAAGTGTTTTATTACATCTAGCGTTAATGCTTTTTTAATACCTGTGTGTGATTGTGTGTAAATCTGTGTTCTATAGATGCTCGCCGCTTTCCCTAAACCATCTAGTATTGTTTTACGATTATGGTCACTTAAGGAATCTACAAGAAGGGTCTCATTATTTACAAGCGTACTTGTTACGCCCATAAAGAACTTATGTAATTCTTCAGAAATTAATGTCTCAGTGCTTGGGCTATCTTTTAAAACGTTATTAAAAAAACTAAGGAACCTCCTTAGATAATAAAGCGTTACCATAGATGCACCATTACCTACAAGAGCATTATTTGCATCATTCCATTCTGGGCGTTGTGTATTAAGCCAGATACCTGCCTCAGGAATAAGATTAGCTACTTTTGCAAGAACAGTTGCAAGTATTTTTTCAATAAAATTTACATTGTATATAGAACCGCTATTATCAAGAAGTAAAGCACCATCTGCTCCTAGTTGTTTTTTCCTGTCGGTTATTTTATTGTTTAATTTAAAATCAAAATCTATGGTGTCTTTTGGGTTTTTAAGAATGCTATTATAGTCTTTGATTTTATATGGCACATTTGCATAAACAAAGATGTTTTTATTAAAAAGAGAGACTAGTTTTCCAGGTTGATAGCGCTCTATGATCTCAAGAAATTTTTGAAGATAGATTATTTGATGATCTCCCCAGTAGCCTATGTATGACCAAGGGTCATCTTCTTCAATAGTTTCCCAGTCAAAACCACCTTTTGTTACTCTATAGGGGTTATACCCATCAAAGGTTGTTGCATTTAAAAACTTATAGATCATACTCTCTATAAAGGCAGGGTATGATAGGGCAAGGGCTTCCCAGTTTTGAAATATATCTCGCCAGTTACCTTCATAATCAAGAACCTTAGAGCCGTCTTGATCATTTTTTGTATTAATTAAAAATTTGTTCCAAGGCCTACTTGGGTCGCCGTGCCTGCGGCTGAATTTGAGTGGAAGGTACTCTAAGCATAGCCTTTGTAAATGAACGTTTTTACTAGTTGCAATGTGATTATGCAATTCAAATATTGTAAAGGTTTCTGGTAACTCAGATAGTAATTTTTGTTCATTAAGATGTACTTCCTTGTTTGCCTTAGAGAGGTAAGAGGTAAAATCCCATTTTTCTACTTGATAGTTGTTATCTACGATACCACCGCGCATTATATTAAAAAGCGTATTAGAAAAATGACGTGTGTTTCTAAGCTTATCTGCTGTAAGTTGCATAGCATCTGCAGAGTTTGCTAGTTTAAGAAGTTCTTTTGTTCCTTTGTCAATATCTTCTTGAACCAACTCTTTGAGATTGCTAGATGATGCTATACTCTTTTCTATCTCGGTGATGTTACTTATACTTTGATTTGTATTTGCAATCGTCATCCAGTTTTGAGAAGTGCCCGGTTTTAGCGCTACTGTTTGTGTAGCTATATACGCACCACGCTCTGCCTTTACATCTTCTTCTTGCACTACATCTTGACCACTTCTAAAATTATCTAGTTGTCTCGAAGAGACTAGATAAGTAGGGTTACTAAGTCCCAGCGACCATATAATATTACTGCTTAAGGCTTCACTAGGTTCTGCCTTATCTACTATAGTAGCACTTAGTGCATAAATTCCTATGCCAGATTTATGGACTAACTCATTGCGCTTATAAGCATCTACGAGATTACTACTCGCTTTTTGTAATTCTTCACCTACGCTGTATGGTATGATATTTTGTAAGCCGTCTAAAATTGATATTTCTTGACTTTTTTGAGATTGATTAGATATAGTAGACTTTCTTACAAATCCATACTTGTCACTTGTATTCCACTCATAGCGATAGGAGAGTTCAAGGTCCAAGTTGTGTTCTTCAAAGATGAGTTTATTACCATATTCATTTTTATATAGATTACGTTCTATACGATAAAGCCCTTTGTATTTGTTTGAAAATGGTTCCCAGAGCAAGGTCTTATCGCTCATTATGACCTTAACGATTGTGATACTACCCGTATGCTCTATAGACTCGGTAATTTTATCATCTGTATAATATGGAAATAATGCATTATCGGCATTTTTTCTACCAGCCGTTAGACCTCCATTACTAGCGATAAACATCCAGTGATTAGAGTTACTTACCAGACTTATAAAGAATGGTCTCATCTCATCACTATTAGTGATTTTATAGTAAACTTCATTGTCAAAATTTACTAGTTCTCCTTTTGTTTCTTTTTGAGAAACGGTAATAGGAGTACTTCCTATGTAAATAGGTTGGTGTGTCATATGGATGCGTTTTAAGTATCTACACTTTGTGTAAACAGATTGATATAGACTGTTTACATTATATTATAAGTGGGTAGTACACTAAATATATTTATATGTGGCGTTGCTACAAGTGTTAGTTATCTATCCTGTTATAAAGGATTTAATCGTTAGTGCTGTATATACGTACATAGTCTACTACCATTTGCTGTGGTAGGGGAGTAGTATCTACTGGAAAGCCAACAAAGTTTCCGCCTACAGCAACGTTAAGCAACATAAAAAATGGCTGATCATCAAAAACCCAGTCTGCATCTTGCGGGATATCCTCCTTTGCAACTCTATTAAAACGTATACCGTCTATAAAATAATCTATATAAGTAGGTGTCCACTCTATAGCATACTCGTGAAAATCTGCGTCAAATCTATCATCCTCCAGTGTGTAGCTTCCAGATATTGCATTACCACCAGAATACCCTGGCCCGTGTATGCTACCTAAAGTGATTTCAGGTTCTTGCCCCCTCATTTCTGTAATATCAATTTCTCCTACAAAAGGCCACTGCACTGTTGCTGGATCATCATCTGCTTGAGTCTCAATATTACTCCCTAGCATCCAGAACGCAGGCCAGATACCACGACCACCTGGCATTTTAATACGAGCTTCAAAACGGCCATATTGTTGCTCTACTTTATCTTTTGTATTAATACGTGCAGAGGTAAAAGGTGAACCCTGAAAAGTTTCTCTACGCGCTGTAATAATCATATTGCCAGCACCATCTAGAGAGACATTTTCTGGTCTATCTGTATAATATTGCAACTCATTATTACCCCAGCCATTACTACCAGTACCTATGTCAAAATTCCAGTTATCAGTATTTATAGAAGCGCCAGCCTCACCGTTAAACTCATCTTCAAAAACAAGCGTAAGATTTGATAAACCTACATTATTACCCTCATCATCTGTGCAAGCGAGTATGATGGCTAGCACACATAAGGTTGCCGTGATTACTATTATATTATTTTTCATTGCTATTTTTTTAATTACGCTTTCGCGAAAGCGGTATAATTCTTTTTAAAATACACTAGTAGCTATTAATTAAGTACGAGCGAAACGTTGTCTATAACCACCACACCTGTTTCTGCCCCCATATCAAAAAGCACACGTGAGTTTGAACTCCCAAAAGTGCTGGCCTCTAGGGTAAGGGTAAATGTTTGTGTAGTAGTAGTGAGATTTACTGTCTCAATTACAGCCTCAAAAGGAGCCTCATTAAGACCTATACCTGCAATTAAAGTACGGTCACCGTCTGATGAAGCATCAAAAGTTAATGTATATGTTGCGCCTTGTGTTATCTCTAGGCCTTGACTTAAATTTACGTCAAAGGCATTACCAGCGACCATCACATTTGCAAAATTAAAGCTGTTACCACCGTCTTCTTGAACGTTAAATGCGTTGCCAAACCAATCTACCATATCACTCTCAAAGTCTCCATTAGACAAGAGATTATCTCCAGTGTTTCCACCAGTATCTCCACCATCATTTACCGGATCAGATCCTACTACAATAAGGTCGTCATAGTAATATGTAGATCCATCACCTTGTAAATCAGGAATAAATTCAAAAAATAAGATAATACGATCGTAATTAATACTAGGGTCTAGTTGACCAGTAAAGTTAAATAGAAGCTCTTCCCATTCATTTACAGTAGTGGTGTTAATATCTAGTACAACTTGAGAGTCGCCACCTATAGCTTGGTTTTCAAGAGCCATTCTTACAGGGATATCTGCCTTAGGAGATAGCGTTTTTATACTTATAATCTCAGATGCCGAAAAATCTATAGGAGCGTCAAGATTAAGTAATGTCCCTGCAAAAAACTGAGCGCCTACCGTCTTTGTAGTTCTTAGAACAGTTTGTGTAGGGTTAATGCCCGTTGCACTTGGATTTCCTTCTACGGCAGAAGCTGCTCCCTCAAAACCTATAATGTCATAAACTAGTGAGGTAGATTCAAACCCAACAGGAAAAGTTACTTGAGCAGCATCTGAGTCGTCTACATTAGGAGTAGGAGGAAGTTCTTCCATACCTATGCTTAACGAGCCTTGAGCATTAATATCATTAAGTGTTGCAGTGATAGTGGCAACACCGTTAGAACCGTTTACTGTTACAACGCCTAGGTCATTTACAGTAGCAACTGTTTCGTTTGTAGAGTTATAATCAAAATATGCAGATGCACTTTCAACTCGCTGCTCTATACCATTAGGCATATTAAAGGTGCTGTAACCGCCGGTAATAGCTACTTGATTGCCTACAGTAGCTGAGGAAACTTGATCTTGACCTTCTAAAATTGCTGCACTTAATGGCAAAATAGTATTTAAGTTTTCAAACTTTACCTCGTCTATCCATAACTGGTATGATTCTCCATTATTAGAGGCCTCAGCATACCAAAACATTCCACTCTCTTCTGTGAGTTTTGCGGCATTTGGGATAGGGATGAAATACTGTTGCCAGCTTGTACCTACCTCAAGGTTATTTACCTGTGTTCTATAAACTTCTCCTTGAAAGGTTAGTCCAAAACCTATTTGATCAACAATCTCGCCTCTTGATGCTCTTGCATAAAAAGAAAGAACATTGTAGTCTGTTAAGTCTCTACCTATAGCTGTGGTAAAAATCCCACCTGCATATCCTCCTTCTGGATCTGTTGTATTAGGAATATCAAACCTCATTGCTGCACTACCTTCAAAGACAACATCTGTATCGACATCAAAAGCTGTTACTTTAGAGTCTCCAAAGGCCGCATATTCTAATCCTGCACTAAAGGTATCTATAAAGACGTCTCCATTACTTGGGAAAGTGGCCTCTTGTAAATTATCTTCATCTGGTGCGCAACCATAGTTAAGCACTACAAAAAGTGTAGTGAGGAGATAACTTATGTTTTTTATAGTAAGTATCTTTTTCATCTTGTAATTATTTACCAATGTTAATATGTAAGTATGTTCTAATCTCCCACTCATTACCGTTAGGCAAGCCCAAGTCAATAGGGCTCATAAACTCATATCTAGGAGAGAAATTATCTAGTGATCGCCAGGTGTAACGTACTCCTAAGCGAGTATTAGGCAAAATAAACCATCCTGGTTTTCCAAGAGTAGTAGAGAGGTCTACTTTAAATTGGAATGGGTAAGTGAGGTTAAAGTCTCTATGAAAATCAAAAGGACCCCAGTCGTCGATTTTTACCTCACTCATTAATTTAAATTTGTTATACACAACACGTACGTCTGTACCATATCGATAAATAACTCTGTCATCACTACCTCTTGCTTGTCCATTACCTCCAAAAAAGTTTGCAATAACTCCAAAATCTGGACTTATTTTAGAAACTATTCTACCATTAAACTCCCATAAATCTTGTGCAGATGGTGCAGATGCAAATGCCACAGGAACACGACTATCGCCAAAGAATCCAATAGCTGCATCTTGTGTAGTAGGTAAGTGACGATATACAAAGCCTAGACTTGCTGCAAATGGCGCATCTTCTGCTCGGTCATTATCCCACTCGTAAAACCACGTTCCTGGAGTTGGGTCAAAGGTTAAAAGTAACTCTCCGGCTGTTGTCTTTCTATTATCTCTCACAACAAATGGATCTTCTATAATATTTCTAGAGCGAGCAGGAGCTGGAGCTCCAAGTGGAATTGGATCTACAAGAGGCTCTTGCCATAAAAAGTTAGGTGCTATTTGAAAATTACCTATTTGATATGTAAACCCTGTTAAGAAGTTATATTGATTACCGCTTCCACTGTCTTTAAGTCTCCAGCCTGTAAATGTCTTTGTATAATCTGCACCTCCAAATGCCACAAGGCCTTGTGCTGCCCCTTGAGCATACCAGTTAAATTTTCCTCCTGCATAGGTTACTTTTGCTTTTCCTCCCCAGTTATCACCAGCGTCTACCGTGTTTACAAATACATCGGTATTCCCATCTGCATCAGTCTTTACTATTTGATAGTCTCTTCCATTAAGAGGAGATCCACCCCATATACCACCTACTTCAATACTAAAGTTGCCAAATTTTCTCTGGCCATATAAAGTTGCTCTTCTTGTTCTAGGTTGAGGTATTGCTACAGATGATACACCCACACCTGGATCTGCTATGTCTTCGTGAAAAATAGCAGCAAGATTGTACTTACCTACTTGCTTTTGGTACTTTAAAAGTACTGCGGGGTTTGCGCCCCACCATAATTCTGGACCGAATGCTGCTTTTAGTCCTTTGAAATCCTTCTTACCTTCAAATTCAAATCCAAAAGGAGCTACGCCATTATATATGTCAATGTTAGGGCCATAGTTTGCTTCAGGATATAGGCCAAAGAAATCACCTTCATATCCCCAGTGATAGTGTCCAGTTCTATAAAACCCTTTGATCTCGGTATATTTTGTACTCCAGTCAAATTCTGCTTGATAGATTTGTACTCTATTATTATCAGTAAGAACTACATCACCATTGTTAGAATTTACAACGGTAGGTCTTCCTCTGTTTTCAAAAAAGATTTCATCTATAGGATTGCCAGCAACATTTCCTAAAATATTCACCTCTACATTAGCTCTTAAGCCTGGAGTAGGGTTTGCTTCAACACCAACATAATATGACTCCATATTATCAAAACCTAATTGGTCTGGAAAAGTAGTAGGATTGTTTTGGTCTGCATTTTCTGGAGTGGTAATACGTTTACCACCAGTATTAAATGTCGTAAACTCAGCTCTTAATGTGCTTATCTTAATTTTTTCACCTCCTGCGGTTCCAGAAGCTGCTTTGTCACCTCTAGCCCTTAGTACAGCATCCATTATTTGTATTGCATCAAAGTGATTTTTTACACTTGAACTGTCATTATTGCTAGCGTATGGGTTAAAAGTATGAGCTTCTTTTAAAGAATAATAGGCGGCTCTTGGGTACAGGGTGTAAAGACCGTTGATGTTTGTAGGACCTTTTGCACAGATTCCAAACCACTCCTCATTCATATTGTTTTCACCTTCTATAAAATCATAAGTGTACCCTCCATTAGACCACGAGGCATTATTATCGTGTATATCTAGATTTTTAGTTTGGCCGTACTTCCACCAGCCATCACTAAACTGAAATGTAAAACCTCCTATTGAGTTTTGCGCTTTATTTAGACCAGCTGCATTTTCATAAATCTCTTTCCAGTTACCCAGCATATAGTAAGCCTGAGCTTTTTGATCTTCTTGATTTTGGATTGCATTAAATGCGTCTGCTCCAAATTCTGTAAAGAGTAAAGGCTTTCCGTACGTAGTCTTAACTCTTTCAAAAGCATCTCCAAAAGAAACACCTCGATACATATTTGTTCCATAAATATCTACATCAGGACATTCTTCTGCAATAATATTTAAGAATAATAAATCGCCATTACAAAGTGCTATAGGCTTGTCTTCTATAATTTCCTTCATAGCAACCGTAGCTTCATTAAAGAGCTCGTACATTGCTCGAGCCCTTGGCTTTACTCGGCTATTTGCTTCAGGAATATCTTCTGTTTCTGCACCATCCCAAAAAAGACCGTAGTTATTTTCATTACCTAACAAGTATAATAGCAGGCCTCTTGTATTTTTGAAGTCTTTAGCCATTTGAGCTGTTTCTTTTAATAAGACTGCTCTTACATCTGGATTACTATAATCTGTATTAGGTTTCCAAGTTCCGTTTATGGTGAGTCCATAACGGCCAAAGGGGTGATTAATCATTGTATAAATACCATAGTTGTCATATATATAGGTTACCCATCTAGGCGGTACCCCGACGTATTGTCTTATTGTATTTACCCCCATATTTTTAAGCAACTCCATTTCAGGGTCTAAAGCGGCTTTTATTACATCATCAGACTGTTTCCAGAATTGATATGAGGTGGTAGCGACAGTTTGGCCTACTGGGATGTAGTCCCAGTTCATACCATTAATGATAAATGGCTCACCATTAACCATTAATTTTTGTCCATCACTATCATTATTTATGGTAACTGTAGTGCTTTGTGCAAATAAAGCTAGTGAGTTCAAAATCAAAAATATGCTCAACATATAATGTTTCATACAGCGATTGTTTTATGTTTGGTTTAAAATAATAATGGAGAATTTATTCTCTAAATATTTTTGTTGTGTTAATCGTTATGTAAAGATATTGTTAAGATGAAGACTATTTGTTAGTTCTTAGTAAACAAAAACTATACACTCCTCTGCAAATAGTTGTAATGATTAAGAATATCACTTTAATTAACCCGTATTGTTGATAATAAAGAGGTTTTGGGTCTTGATTTTAACGATATTAAAGTTAGAGTTTTTTCGTGAAATTCAGATTTTCAAAGTGATGATGTAGTAATGTTGTGGTGATTATTCTACTTGTATAGGTCTTTCTTTGTTATTTAATGCAGGTTTATGGATATTGATATCACGGATATGTGCTATTAGTAAGGTTTATAATTAGACACAAAAAAAGGCTAATTTCAACATAGAAATTAGCCTGTATAGTTTTAGTTTTTTCGCGAAAGCGAACTATTCAAAATATGAAAACGTCTCACCATCTTCTATAGTAAGCAGCGTTTCATAAATAAGTTTTATAACATTCTCGACATCTTCACGATGTACCATCTCAACAGTAGTATGCATATATCTTAATGGTAATGATATAAGAGCAGAGGCTACGCCACTACCACTATAAGCAAATGCATCTGTATCTGTGCCCGTAGCGCGAGAGAGGGCAGCTCTCTGGAAAGGAATCTCTTTCTTCTCTGCAGTCTCTGTAATACGGTCACGTAGTTTTTGTTGTACAGCAGGAGCATAAGCAACTACAGGGCCTTTGCCTATCTCTGCGTGTCCCTGTTTTTTCATATCTATCATAGGTGTTGTAGTGTCGTGAGTAACATCTGTGACAATGGCAACATTTGGTTTTATACGTTCTGCAATCATTTGTGCACCACGTAGTCCTATCTCTTCTTGTACCGAGTTTGTGATATAGAGTCCAAAAGGTAGTTTCTTTTTATTCTCGTGTAAAAGTCTCGCTACCTCTGCAATCATAAAGCCACCAGCGCGGTTATCTATCGCTCTACACACAAATTTATCGTCATTAAGAATATGGAAGGTGTCTGGATATGTAATTACACAACCTACGTGTACACCCATTTTTTCTACCTCCTCTTTATCTTTTGCTCCTATGTCTATAAAGATATTGTCAGGTTTTGGTGCTTCTTCTTTTGCTTTGTTACGAGTATGTATTGCTGGCCAACCAAAAACTCCTTTTACAATTCCGTTTTTAGTATGCACGTTTACAATCTTAGAAGGTGCAATCTGGTGATCACTCCCGCCGTTACGTATTACATATATAAGACCATTATCTGCTATGTAATTTACATACCAAGAGATCTCATCTGCGTGACCTTCTATTACAACCTTATATTTTGCCTCTGGATTTATTACCGCAACCGCAGTACCGTAGGTGTCTGTGATAAACTCATCTACATATGGTTTAAGATAATCCATCCATAATTTCTGTCCATCCCACTCATAGCCTGTAGGAGCTGCGTTATTTAGGTAACTCTCAAGAAAGTCTAGAGACTTTTTATTTAAAATGCTTTTTGAAGCCATAGAATAATATTTTTTTTAAAAGTAAGAATATTAACCAAGAGTTAATGACGTTATAGCACTCTAATCTTTAATTTTGGAATGATTTTAGCTTAAAGCGAAATAAACAAATGCGCATATATACATACATTATAATATTATTATTCCCTTTTGCGCTAGCTCAAGCGCAAATCACAACAAGTGATACCACAGCCACAACAACCGAATACTATATTATAGAAGGCGACACTATACCTAGGAGCTCTATAGATCTCAATGAGGTAATCGTTTTCAAAAGACTAAAATTTAAAAATAATACAGAACGTAGGCGTTACCTTATATTACGTCGTAAAACCAGAAAAGTGTTCCCTTATGCAAAGCTAGCGGCAGATAGGCTAGTGGCGCTCAATGAAAGACTAGATTCTATAGAAGGTAAGCGCGCAAGAAAAAAGTACACAAAGATTATACACAAGTATTTAGAAGGAGAGTTTTCTACAGAGCTCAAAAAGTTAACCAGAACCGAAGGTCAAATACTTATTAAACTGATCCATCGTCAAACAGGAGAGACAGCCTTTGATCTTATAAAGAGGCTGCGTAGTGGATGGAGAGCCTTTTGGTATAATACCACAGCAAGTGCTTTTGACCTTTCACTTAAAAGAGAGTTCAATCCAGAGCAAGAACAAGAAGACTATCTTATAGAAGATATACTACAGCGCTCTTTTCAATCAGGCATACTTGAGCCACAGCCTACAGCGCTAGATTTCCAATTCTTAGAATTGTCCAATAAGTGGAAGTCAAATAAAGTAGAGTAGAGTAGTACTTATATATTATACTATTTAATAGTGTAGCGTACCTTTTACGCTTTCGCGAAAGAAAATCCTCGATTATTTCCCCTCCATAGTATACGTTTAATTACTGCAATATTAGTCTCATTCTAAGAGAAGATATAATTCATATGGTTAAGGTTAAGAAGGTCAGTGGTTTGTAAATTATTTTAAAATTTATTTAAAAAATACTTGTCAGGCTTGAACTTCTGTGTATCTTTGCCGTCCGTTTAAATGTGAGCGGTAGTTCTTATAAATGTTTGTTTAATTGGCTTTAAAATTTATTTCAAATTATTTTCAAAAGATAGTTTGTAAAGTCAAAAAAGGTTGTAGTTTTGCAGCCGCTAACAAATGGAGGTTTATTTGTAGGAGTTGTTCTTAGAATTATTGTTTTTATTGCTTCAGAAAAAAATAATTTTTTTTCAAAATAAAGTTGTCAGTATTAAAAACAGTTGTATATTTGCACCCGCTTAGAGAGACAGTAACACATCTAGCGAAGTTCAAGTAATTTTTTTTGAATGTTTTGGAAGGATAAAAAGGGGTTCGATTCCTCTTGCATTAACATTGATTTTCTAGTTTTTAGGGATTAGGAAAAGTTCATTGACTTATTGAATTGACAGCGCGTATTAATATCTTCGGGTATTATTACAAAGAATTTGAAAACTAGAAGTTTATTATTGACCGGATATTTCGAGTTGTGAGGAGTTAATATTATTAACAACACACGATGAAGAGTTTGATCCTGGCTCAGGATGAACGCTAGCGGCAGGCTTAACACATGCAAGTCGAGGGGTAACAGGAGTAGCTTGCTATTTGCTGACGACCGGCGCACGGGTGCGTAACGCGTATAGAATCTACCTTATACTGGGGGATAGCCTTTGGAAACGAAGATTAATACCCCATAGTATTATTTTTTGGCATCATTAAATAATTAAAGTTTCGGCGGTATAAGATGACTATGCGTTCTATTAGTTAGTTGGTAAGGTAACGGCTTACCAAGACTTCGATAGATAGGGGTCCTGAGAGGGAGATCCCCCACACTGGTACTGAGACACGGACCAGACTCCTACGGGAGGCAGCAGTGAGGAATATTGGACAATGGAGGCAACTCTGATCCAGCCATGCCGCGTGTAGGAAGACTGCCCTATGGGTTGTAAACTACTTTTATATGGGAAGAATAAGATCTACGTGTAGATTGATGACGGTACCATAAGAATAAGCACCGGCTAACTCCGTGCCAGCAGCCGCGGTAATACGGAGGGTGCAAGCGTTATCCGGAATCATTGGGTTTAAAGGGTCCGTAGGCGGGCATATAAGTCAGTGGTGAAAGTCTGTGGCTTAACCATAGAATTGCCATTGATACTGTATGTCTTGAATTATTGTGAAGTGGTTAGAATATGTAGTGTAGCGGTGAAATGCTTAGAGATTACATAGAATACCGATTGCGAAGGCAGATCACTAACAATATATTGACGCTGATGGACGAAAGCGTAGGTAGCGAACAGGATTAGATACCCTGGTAGTCTACGCCGTAAACGATGGATACTAGTTGTTTGGCCTTCGGGCTGAGTGACTAAGCGAAAGTGATAAGTATCCCACCTGGGGAGTACGTTCGCAAGAATGAAACTCAAAGGAATTGACGGGGGCCCGCACAAGCGGTGGAGCATGTGGTTTAATTCGATGATACGCGAGGAACCTTACCAGGGCTTAAATGTAGTCTGACAGCTTTAGAGATAGAGTTTTCTTCGGACAGATTACAAGGTGCTGCATGGTTGTCGTCAGCTCGTGCCGTGAGGTGTCAGGTTAAGTCCTATAACGAGCGCAACCCCTGTGGTTAGTTGCCAGCGAGTAATGTCGGGAACTCTAGCCAGACTGCCGGTGCAAACCGTGAGGAAGGTGGGGATGACGTCAAATCATCACGGCCCTTACGTCCTGGGCCACACACGTGCTACAATGGTAGGGACAGAGAGCAGCCACTGGGCGACCAGGAGCGAATCTATAAACCCTATCTCAGTTCGGATTGGAGTCTGCAACTCGACTCCATGAAGCTGGAATCGCTAGTAATCGGATATCAGCCATGATCCGGTGAATACGTTCCCGGGCCTTGTACACACCGCCCGTCAAGCCATGGAAGCTGGGGGTACCTGAAGTCCGTCACCGTAAGGAGCGGCCTAGGGTAAAACTGGTAACTGGGGCTAAGTCGTAACAAGGTAGCCGTACCGGAAGGTGCGGCTGGAACACCTCCTTTCTAGAGCTTGTCCCTGTTATTGTGCGTTATGTATTTTATGTATGTAGCTATATCTTTAATAAACAGCAAACGACTTACAGCCGAATGGTTAGTAATAGGTTTTGGTTTTCAATAGCTGTCGATTTAATTATTAATAAGGAAGTAGGAATTGAGTAAGTAAGAATTAGTTTTTACTAACAATTACACTTAATTGCTATAGACTATTAAGACAGTCTCATAGCTCAGCTGGTTAGAGCGCTACACTGATAATGTAGAGGTCGGCAGTTCGAGTCTGCCTGAGACTACTTTTTATGCTTTCGCGAAAGCTTTATAAATCGTGACGTTCATACGTATTACATTTTGAAGGAAATTTTAGAAGTTGAGAATCATTACTTCGTCATTCGAAATCTGATGTCATCATCTTGATTTCATAGAAATGGGGGATTAGCTCAGCTGGCTAGAGCGCCTGCCTTGCACGCAGGAGGTCATCGGTTCGACTCCGATATTCTCCACATCAGCTATCAATTTTAAATTGTTAGCGATTAGTTACGAGTTTACTTGTAATTAATACCGTTCATTGACATATTGGGAAATAATTAAAGAATACGAGAAGTCGTGTATAGCCTAGCCGCTATATACGCAAATTAATAATAATATGAATAACTCATTATAATATAAAGGTTTATGTATTTTATACATAAGCCCTTAAAAGAGCAATTAAGTACAATAAGCTAATTAAGGGCGTATGGGGAATGCCTAGGCTCTCAGAGGCGATGAAGGACGTGATAAGCTGCGAAAAGTTGCGGGGATCTGCACACAAGAATTGATCCGCAAATATCCGAATGGGGCAACCCGGTATATTGAAGATATATCACCAGAAATGGGGCAAACCCGGAGAACTGAAACATCTAAGTACCCGGAGGAGAAGAAAACAATAGTGATTCCGCTAGTAGTGGCGAGCGAACGCGGATTAGCCCAAACCAGTAATGTTACGGCATTGCTGGGGTTGTAGGACCACGTTATTTTGTGCTTTATGAACTAGAATGCTTTGGAAAGAGCAACGATACAAGGTGATAGTCCTGTATAGGTAAAGACAGTTACAGATAGTGGTATCCTGAGTAGTGCGGGGCACGTGAAACCCTGTATGAATTTGTGGGGACCATCCCATAAGGCTAAATACTCCTGAGAGACCGATAGTGAACCAGTACCGTGAGGGAAAGGTGAAAAGAACCCTGAATAAGGGAGTGAAATAGAACCTGAAACCATACGCTTACAAGCGGTCGGAGGTCTTTGGACTGACGGCGTGCCTTTTGCATAATGAGCCTACGAGTTACTTTAACTAGCAAGGTTAAGATTTTTAGGATCGGAGCCGTAGCGAAAGCGAGTCTGAATAGGGCGGCCATAGTTAGTTTGAGTAGACGCGAAACCGTGTGATCTACCCTTGGGCAGGTTGAAGCT